>CAZORO010000131.1:0-11288 GCA_964581845.1 uncultured bacterium | reverse complement strand
GTATCCGCTCCAGTTAAACGCGACCTTTCGGAATCCTCTTTCCCCGCCGCATGGAAGAAACACTGCCGGATGATTCACGCTTGGGTGCAGCAAGTGACCACGCGAAGCGCTGTTGAGCTACTGCGCAGATGGTTACAGGAAGGTTGACAGCAGGCTTAGTGAATCAGGCTATCGAGAACCGATCCCGTCAAACCTTGGATTAAGTTTTGTTGATAGCCCTGCCTTTGCTGCTGGATCCGTTGCCTTTCAGAAGCCTCATATTGATACTGGTTCAAGAGGTTGATATAGCCGCTGTTTTGAGGGTCAAATTGGATGGCCAAACGAATCGACTGAATGGCCGCTTGCAGATTGCCCGCACGGCGGTGGCCCTCAGCGAAACGCCAATAGATTCGTCCACGTTGGACCGGGAGAAGGCTGGGCATTTGAAGGGTTTGAGCCAAAACCTGAATCCCGCGTGAGTAGGACAGACGGTCTGTCAACATCTCGCCATACTCCATTGAAATCTGAGCATCCTGTGGGACCTGCTGAAGATAAGCCAGATAGGATTGTTCCGCTTGTGGATAGGCCCGCTTCTCCACCAAAGAACGTGCTTGATCCACCAGTTCACGAGCCTGAGCGCGTACCGCCTGGGCAGCATGGATCCGCTCAGCCGCCGATCCAGCCCGAATGAAAGCCCCCGCCGAGTCACCGAACCGCTTGGTGGCGGTCTGGTAACGTTCCCGTTCCATGGATTCGAGTCCCAAGGTATAGAGACGCAGTCCCTCCTGGAATTCGGAGACTGCATATCGATCCGCCTGTTTTCCCTCAGCAGCTTCTTGAGCTTTTTCAGCTTGAGATTGAGCCATGCGTGCCTTCACAAGAAAAGCCGAGGTTGGAACCGGAGCGGGTTCAATCACCGTGGCTGGAGTGGGCGTGTTAGTGGGTTTGCCCGGCACGGTGGCTGGGCTTGATTCCTCATGTTCAGGTGTCGCGGCCGGTACCTCTGGAGTGGCTTCGATCTTCTCATCCGGAGTACCGCTTGGAATTTCCAACACGGCAAGACTTTCTTCGACAGGAGGAGGGGGAAGGACATTCGTATCGAACACCGGAAGCAGAGAATCACTGACTTGAGACTGGATTTGCGATGCTGAGACGATTACCTGAGTGGCGGATTGAAATTCCGGTTTGACATCCTGCTCAGGTGTGTTGGTGGAAAATGGAGTAGGTGTATGTGTTGATACTGATGTCTCTGTGGGTGGTAATGGAGTTTCCGTAAGGGTTTCCATCACATTCGCCATAGTGGAGTCTACACTAGGAGTTTTATGAGCCGGTCGTAGTTGCTGATTCAATCCAATTGCCGCAGCTGCAACCCCGCCCCCAATCAACAGTCCCACCAAGAGCTGAGCCAGAGAACCATGTTGGCTTTGGACAGATTCCGGCTGGGAGTTGGAGGAATCATTCATGGCGTTTCCAGGCCTTTTCCATATACTCATCCTAACACAGAATACGGCCAGAAGGGGGCTTAATCGAGGAAAACAATTGAAATCCACATTATTCACAGTGCTTAATGTATTATCTTAGATAATAATCACTAAATCTTTAAAATAAGCATATTAGAGTTGATGTTATGAGCCTTGATTTTCACATGTTTTGCCGGGTTGCGTAAAAGTTACTCTTGATTGTGTAATCCGTTTGGTTATATAACATTCTCAGGCAATCTCGAGCTGATCCGGGAATGAGCCCCCGGATGATTGCCAAAGTCGGGGGGGAAAAATGTCAGGGCACACTGCTGTGGGGAAGCAGTGGACTGCGCTGTCTACCATCGGGGGATGGGGGCTGCGTTTCCTAACCGCCGCATCAGGCGGAAGGTACTCCACTCTTTTCATTTTTGTAACCTGTTTTCTGGTGCTGGGAATCGTTTGCGCTTCCGCGCAACCAGGAGGACAACCTCCTGGACCGCCACCGGGTGGTTCCTCGGGAGGACCTCCTCCAGGAGGACCGCCGGGATCTCCTCCAGCAGCCCCTACGGGCGCTACTCCAGATACACCAGCAGCATCTGAGGAAGAGCCTGAATCCAAAGGGATGCAGACACCGATCATCGATGTCTCCTTTCCAGAGCAGAAACTCACCGAGGTGGCGGATCTTCTCTCCACCCTGGGTGGTGTGAACATCAATGTCGCCGGTAACGTCGATCCCAAGATTCTCGTCAACTACACTGTCAAGACCGAGAAGACCATCCGCCAGGTGTTGGATGATCTAGCTTCACTTTACAAGTTGTACATCGACACCGCCCCGGATGGGAGCATCACCATCCGTCCTGACACGGACAAACCGAAGAAAGCCATCGACATCAAGGAGAAGACTTTCCCGGTCCGCTTCAACCGTCCGTCTGAAATACTTGACTTGGTGCGCACATTTCTTTCCAGTAACGAACAGGCGGATGCCATTGCGCTTGATAGCCAGAAGGTCATCGTTGTTCGTGATATTCCCGAGGCGCTGGCCCGCATTGAGGAATTCCTCAACCGGGTGGATATCCCCAAGCAAAGCACCGTCTTTCCGATCCTATATGGCGATCCCCAGGAGATCGCCGATATCATCAAGGAGCGGATGCCGGACCTGGAGGAGGGTGCACTGACTGTCGACATTGCCAACAGCCAGATCATTGTCAAAACCACTCTGGAGAATCTCGCCGAAATTCAGTTGCTCATCGAGACACTCGATGTCAAGAAGGAGATCCGTGTTTTCACCGTCAGTTTTCATGATGTCGAGGATGTGGTGGACATGCTCGAGGAGCTCAACCTGCTCAGCGAGGAGGGAACCATTGTCTCCAATGAGTACACAGGCAGGTTGATCATACAAGACACACCCGATCGCTTGGACCGCATCGCCGAGGCGATCAAGGCCTATGACACCCCCCGCCCCGCGGTCTTTGTTGAAGCGGAAATCATGGATGTTAACGCAAACTACAAGTTTGGATGGAGTCCCACCCTGACTGTGGGGGATGTCAAAAGTAGCGCAACCGTGGGAGATGAAACTAGCGAGAGCCTCCTGGATGGCGAAACGATCGTGGAGCTCGCGGGAACCAACTCGTTTAGTTTCGCCACGTTGGATGCGGGGAAGATGCTCGCGGAACTCCAAGCCAACGAGTCAGACTCGGACACCAAGACAATCGCCAGTCCCCGCTTGATTGTTGAACGTGGCGAGGAAGCTCGCCTGAACGTCGGTTCCGAGGAACCCATTGGCGTGCGCAGTTACACCGGTTCCTACTACAACCAAAGCGATATCGTCACCCAACGCGTTCGCGAGGTCGGAATCCGTCTGATTGTCGAGGCTATGAACATCAGTGAGCGTGGCTATACGGAACTCTACATCGGGCTCGAGAACAGCAGCGTGCCACCGGATGGACGTATCGACATTGGTGGCGGCACCACGGGACTCCGTGTTCTCACCGCCAACATCGAAACCACCGCGGTGCTCAAGGATGGTCGTACCCTGGCGGTCGGTGGCCTGCTCACACGCGATTTATCACAAAGCAGCGATGGAACCCCCTTTCTGAACCGGGTTCCACTCATCCGTTACTTCTTCTCTAACCTTGCGAAAGCGGATAGCAAACGGAAACTGCTCCTTTTTGTTACCCCACATATCCTCAACCTCGATACACCCTTGCAGAAGTATATGCAGGATGAGGATGCTTTCGCCAAACTCGAGGGCAAGCGTGAACCCGCTTTCGGTAAGGATGCAGAGCTGGCCGGAATCGAGGACCAAACCTTTGTCACCCCTGAGACTGCTGGCGAAGTCAGCGGGGTAGGTGAGGAAAGGTGGGTGAATGTCCAAGGGAAATGGGGCTTCTACGACGAAAGCGGGCAGTTTGTTGACCGGACTTCCGAGTTCATGAGTGCCTTCACGGCTGAGGGAGAGGCCGCACTAGAGGAAAAGGCCTCGCTGACTCCAGATCAGAAAGAACCCCAAGCATCAAGCCTACTGCGGCAGTTAAGGGAGCCCGTCACCCTTCCTGAGCAACCCAGCCTACCGGAAGCACCCGTGATCAAGGAAGAGCCCCAAGCGCCGCCGAAGGAAGCAGTCGAACTCAAGAAGGAGACCATCACCCCCACCGGGAAAGCCGCTCCCACTCCAGAGGATCAACCCAAGGTGACACCCAAGGTATCCCAAACCCTTTCTGGTGAAGCGGCTCTCAGCGCCATGCGCGGGTCAGCCAGTTCGATTGGGAAGTTTAAGGGAAAACTCCGGGACTTGATCCGGAAAGTCACCGAAGAAAGTGATGTTAAATTCGCCATTAACAGGTCCATTGACCGAACGCTGTTCGATTCCGAGATCGAGACGGATGCGACAGGGAAGACCTACAACCAGGTTATGGAGGAAGTCCTGGGGAAGAAGGGCATGATTCTGCGCTACCGTAAATCGGATCCCCCCCAGATTCTCAAAATGGAATCCAAGGAGTCTGTGACACCCTCGCCCACAACGGGGGCACCTGCCGCTCCCGCGCCAGCCACACCCACCTCACCTCCCATCACACCCGTGGAAACTCCTGGAACCCAACCTCAATCCAAGGCCCTGGGTAATGAAGATCCCTGGACAGAATCTCCAGATTCCAGGGGTTGGACTCCAGGAGATAGGTCTCAACGTGGTCAAGAAAGTGAGTGGACCACTCTTTCTGGATCACAAGTATCCGCCAATAGTGCCTATCCCGCTCCCGCACCATCTCTTCAGAAAGAGTCCTGGGAAGTCAGTTTCCAGGCAGATCAAACCATATCGCCAAGTGGATATCAGAGCTATTCGGCGCCACCTGGTTTCGAACATACAAATCACTCGCCCTCCATGACTGAAGATGCCTGGGGTCAGTTGATGGATGGCCAGCCCCCACACGGACTCAGGCACAACGAATTCCCTTCGGGAATGGTGGTTACACCCGGCCGGCACACCGTAGCGCGGCCTGTCTCTCAAAGAACCGTCTCCAGCAGAAACACACCCGCAACAACGGTGGAACCGGTAGCCATGCTGGTTTCAGAGTCAAAACCTGAAGTCACCGAGAAGAAAGGAGCCTGGAGCAAGATTAAAAAACTGCTCACACCCGGCCGCAAGGAATGAACCTCATGGTCTCGTGAGCTTTTTCAGGAAGCGTAAGTTTCACCCACCACCTCTGCTGTGGCTTTCGGCGCCCTTGCCCTGGGCGCCTTTTTTTTCTCAATGGAAACCACAGAAGGCTCATGCTTGGAATCCGGGCATCCTTCATCCTTGCCTTTCTCGTGTCCATGAAAGACTATTCGCTCTGAACACGGCCTGGTTTCGTTGTGGCATGAGAGAATCTCCTCATACCAAATGAGTACCATCGTGAACTTCCAGACATAGGAAAAGGAGACACTCTGTCCCATGCCGAAAGCACCCACATTGGCCTCTCTCGTGGAGGCATCCAAGAAGCAGCTTGATCAGCTTGCTGGAATTGAACCGATCGTCACTGAGGCGGCCCAAGTATTGGCCGAACGTCTTGCGGCTGGTTCGAAGTTGCTCGTAGCCGGAAATGGCGGCAGCGGCTCTCAAGCCATGCACTTTGCGGGTGAAGTCATAGGCAGATTCCGTGGAAACCGCCGCCCATATGCCGCGATTGCTTTGGGAACTGATCCGGCCGCCTCGACCTGCATCCTGAATGACTTCGGTCCGGAACCCTATTTCTCCCGGCAGGTGGATGGTCTGGGGCAGAAAGGGGATGTGTTCATCGGACTGACCACCAGTGGCACCAGCCCGAATATCGTGGCCGCCCTTAAAAAAGCTCGTGAAAAGGGACTCATCACCATTGGATGGCTAGGACGGGATGGGGGCACGGCCAAAGAGCTGTGCGACTATGCCATCGTGGTCCCTGGAACTGACACGGGAAGAATCCAAGAGGCCCATCTATTGATTCTCCATTATTTTGCCGAGGTGATCGAAGCAATGGAATGAAACAGGAGCCGACTAGAGACGGCGCCCTGATCTGGTATGATGGCTTGATATTGACACAAGAAAGAGAAACTTTCCGCGCATGATCTCTGAATGGATCAATTGGTTCACCCAGATTTACAATGTCGAAGCAGTCATCCATTGGGGTGGCTTGGCGGGGATGACTTTTATTGTCTTTGCGGAGACGGGCCTTTTGGCGGGCTTCTTTCTGCCGGGGGACTCGCTGCTGGTGGCTGCTGGTCTTTTGACCGCGCGAGGAACTTTCGATAACAATGTGTTTGTCACTTGTATTGTCCTTTCCATCGCGGCCATAGTTGGTGACACGGTGGGATACTGGTTCGGCGCGAAGACCGGTCCGATGTTGTTCAAACGGGAGAAATCACTGTTATTCAATCCCAAACATCTCCAACGAACCCATGAGTTCTATGAACGGCATGGTGGAAAAACGATCATCATTGCCCGTTTTATTCCGATCATCCGTACTTTCGCGCCTATTGTCGCGGGAATCGGGACGATGAACTATACACGCTTCATATCCTACAATGTGTTCGGTGGGATCGGCTGGGTATGGAGCATGGTTTTAATCGGGTATTTCTTGGGAACCGCATTCCCTTGGATGATTGAGAGCATTGACAAGGTCATCATCGTGGTGATTGCGATCTCGCTTTTACCGATGGTGATACATTACTGGATTGAACGCCGCAAGAAACCGCAGGAGGCGTGAGGATTTCCCGTAACGCGCGTTGAAACACAACGCGAAGCGGTTTCAAACCGAAAGGGTGTCCGGGGTATGGAGTGGAAACGCCAGTGTGTCCATATGGCGGCAGGGTTGTTGATCGTCTTCCTGCGCTTCCTGCCTTACTGGGCTCTGCTGGCTATATGCCTGCTCGGGATCTTATTCAATCTTTTTTTCCTACCACGCCTGATTCCGTCCATTATGCGTGGAATTACTGGGGACCGTAGGGGGGTTGTCTTCTACCCCATGGCAATCACCACCTTGATTCTCATTTTCCCGCACCACTTACACATCGTGGCGGGGGCATGGGCTATCCTCAGCTTCGGTGATGGGATGGCGACACTCATAGGCCGGTTGGGACGTCCCATGCCACTGCGCTGGAATGAAAAGAAGACCAGCCAAGGAACGGTGGCGTGCTTTATTGCATCAGCGATTACCTGTTTTGGTTTCATGGTGTTTGTTCAACCTGATTTGCTGCAAGAGTGGCAGCGCTGGGGAATCGCGGCGGTTGCCGCGGCTGCATTGGCATCGTGGGTGGAATCCCTTCCACTTCCCATCAACGACAATCTGACGGTTCCTTTCTCCTCAGCGGCGGTTCTCTGGGCAGCCGGATTTGTCGATGTGGGTTTGTTAAGACAGCTGGAGGGTTGGTATGTCGTGGTGGCTGTAGCCGGAAATGGCATTCTAGCTTCCATCATGACCAGCTTCCGTCTCATCCATGGTAGCGCCACCTGGGCGGGAGTGATCCTGGGATCGATTATTTGGGTGTGTGGGGACTGGCGGTGCTACTTGATTCTGGTGCTGTTCTTTGTTCTTGGTACACTTGCTACCAAGCACGGGTATGAGCGAAAGATGTGGCGCGGAGTGGCTCAGGAGGACCAGGGACGGCGTGGAGCGCGTCATGTGGTAGCCAACTGTGGCATGCCCACTTTGTGCGCCTTTTTCGTGGCCGCGACCCCTTACCCTCAGTGGTTCAAGATTGCCCTGGTAGCCAGCCTGGCGACGGCCTTATTCGACACCCTTTCCAGTGAATTGGGGCAGGTCTATGGACGTTACCCAGTGCTTCCGACCACAGGAGAGACGGTTCCCATCGGCACAGAGGGGGCCATTTCCATGGAGGGAACCCTGGCAGGGTTGTTCGGGACCATTTTCATGGCTGTTTTCGCCTGGTTGATTGGGGCGGTTCCCGCCAGCGCCATATCACTGGTTGTCATGGCCGCCTTCATCGGTGGAAGCGCTGAAAGCTTGATCGCAGCCGTGATCCGGGCCGATTTCACTTGGAGGAATGAGATTCTCAATCTCACCAACACCGCAATCGGGGCTGCGGTGGCACTAGTGGTTTCCATCCAAACTCAACCGCCAGCGTAAGAGACAGCGAAGGTTATCATGCCTCCTCCCATCCGTATTTTGTCGGTTTTCGGAACCCGTCCGGAGGCCATTAAGATGGCCCCGGTGATCAGGCAACTCCGTGCCACACCGGGGATTGACTCCAAAGTCTGCGTGACTGCTCAACACCGTGAGATGTTGGATCAAGTCCTCGAGGCCTTTGAGATTCAACCTGATGTGGACCTCGATCTCATGCGTGGCGGGCAAGGTCTATATGATTTAACGGCCCGGGTGATCATGGGAATGGAGCCGGTCTTGAAGGACCTTCATCCCGATTTGGTTCTGGTCCATGGAGACACCACCACCACATTCGCTGTGTCCCTTTCCACCTATTACGCACAGATCCATCTGGGCCATGTGGAGGCGGGATTGAGGACGTGGAATAAGTATGCTCCTTTCCCGGAGGAGATGAACCGCGCCCTCACCACTCAGTTGGCCGACTTCCACTTCGCACCGACACCCACCTCAAAAGCCAATCTTCTCGCGGAGGCAGTCCCCAAAAGCTCGATCCATGTCGTTGGCAATACCGCCATCGATGCACTGCTGTGGATGCGGGATCGTGTCCAAGGAAACCAAGATTTGATCCAGGACATCCTGGGACCTCTGCCCGGTGAACAACCACTGGTGCTCATCACCGCGCACCGGAGGGAGTCCTTCGGCCAGGGATTTGAGTCCATCTGCCTGGCTTTCAAGGACCTGTGCGAACGATTCCCCGGCACAAGGTTCGTCTATCCCGTTCACTTGAATCCCAATGTCCAGGATCCGGTCCGAAAGTACCTGACAGGTATCCAAAACATGAGCCTGATCGAACCACAGCCTTATCCCCCCTTTGTCGCCTTGATGCTGCGTTCCACCTTGATTCTGACTGACAGTGGGGGTATCCAGGAGGAGGCTCCCTCGCTGGGGAAACCTGTCCTGGTTCTCCGTGAAGTCACGGAGCGTCCAGAGGCGGTTGGGGCAGGGACTGTCCTTTTGGTGGGAACAAACCGTGAACTTTTAGTGGAGCAAGCTTCACGTTTGCTGACAGACCAGGAAGCCTATGAGTCCATGAGCCGTAAGATCAATCCTTATGGAGATGGACTGGCAGCTCCACGTATCGTGGATGCCATCCTGAAGGGCTTTGGAAGGGATGAGGTGTATTTCAAGGGGGAGTTTGTGGTCTGAAGAGGGACATGACAGCTAGATTGTTTTTACACCCCATTGGCACTTGCTTCGCGTGGAATTCACATCAACAACAAGAGCATGAGAATCGACACATCGTAGTTTAGTTCTAAGTTTCTGTTGAAGGTTGGCACTATCTTTCACTCCCGGAAAGATTTTGGAGGTTTTTGGTGGGAGTTCACAATGGAGTACAACTCGGATTGAGGAGGCTCCATCGCTCAGGAGAGCAAACTCTTTCGCTGTAAGCGTGGCTCCTCCGCTCAGTCCCTCATCTTTAATCTTTGCTATTCTGAGAAACGCCAAACTGTCACGAACCTTAAGCGCCACATCTTCCGCGAGATCAATCTGTTTGGTTCGCGGATTTGTCTTGTAGTCCTTTACCTCCAGGAGCCACAGCACTTTTCCACGGGGGTCATATACAGCAAAATCCATCTCCTTGCACCCTGAGCAGAATTCCTGAAAGTGATCCCTATAGAAGGTGGTGTTTCCTATTCTGGAAACGCTCCAAGCATCCGGAAAGTGAAACACAAGGTTTCCTTCAGTATGCGTTTGGGGCATCGGTTTTCGCGGTCAAGAAATCGGCATCCATGTACCGCTGGCTTTGGTCGATCTCGGCATCGAGGGCATCAATCGGCTCAATTTCCTCAGCGGACAAGCCAACGGAAGCCATAGCACCACATTCGGAGTACTTCAGTGCTACAAACTGGCGTGGTATTCCCTGGTTTTCTGGTCTATTGAGAAGCATTGAAAGCTCTCTCAGAATAAAAAGGCTGTGTGTGGCGACAAAAACCTGGGTTCCATTGCGTGCGATAGACAGAATGAGATTCGAGACTTTGGTCATATAGGCGGGATTCAGATTGGTCTCCGGTTCATCCCAAAACAGGATCGACTGTTTTGAGAGAGTACCATTGGCCAGGAGATATGCAACCAAACCCAACTTCCGGAATCCCTCGGCGATCAGCGGAACTTCGTATTTACCAGCTCCTTTCCCAGCCCCTTTTTGGACTAAGAAAAACCTCCCATTTTCATTACGGATTGAGCCCCCCAGAAGATCCTCAACAGGGGCAAGTAAGCTATTGATTTCATCGAACCTCCTTCCTCGAAGAATGGGTCTTTCGAGGGCTTGGCATAGATCGTAATATGTCTCATCAATCGCCACTTCATAATCACGGTACAATGCCGCGAAACCCGGAAACAGCGAAAGCACCTCTTTAGTGGGGAAGAAGACAGATTCTCTGTCAAAAAACTCTTGGGGAGGCTCGAGCAGATTGACTTCTGTTTCATTCTTTGTTGAGAAGCTAAACCGGAATCCCCTGTTTGAGTTGCCACTAAAACCAGCATGTATGTCGGTTCTTGTGCCACCCACTTTACGCCTTGCCAACCGCCCGACAGACTCAGCACGGAAGACACGAACCAGCTTTCCACCTAATTCCTTCTGCTGAGTAGCTTTATCGGGGCGTGTTCCTTGTTTTACCTTGCGAGCCATCTCTTGGCTCCAACGCACTACGGTGTAGACGAGCTTAAGCAGATGACTCTTGCCAGCACCATTGGCCCCAATAACAACATTAACCCCCTTCGAGAATGCGAAGTGAGCTTCCTCAAAGACCGTGAACTCCTTGATATCAATTTGGGTAATCATGGTCACACATCGGGGACCTTGCAAAAAAAGATCCCTTCTTTCACGAGTATGCCGAAGAGCCGGTACACCGTCCAGTACAGAATTCCATGCCCTCTCCAAGCAAGAGGAAGATATCAGGGATCTGGAAGATCTTTAGAGTCCACTAAGCGGTCTTTGTAATCTCGCGGACCGCTTGTAGGAGCTCATCCAGTTGGAAGGGTTTCCGAAGCACCCGGTTGACTCCAAGATTCTTGGCTTGATCGATCTCCTCGTTGGTGGCCAGACCAGTGATTATAAGCGCTGGGACAATTGGAGTGGTCTTTTGTAGCTCGGTCAGGACCTCAAGTCCATCCTTCCTTGGCATCCGGATATCGATGATCAGCCCATCGTAACCATTGGCGTTGAGCAGGCGCATGCCCTCCTTGTAGTTTTTCTCCGCCAGGAGGGCGTCCAAAT
>CAZORO010000130.1:0-11313 GCA_964581845.1 uncultured bacterium | reverse complement strand
TTTCATGTTCAAAACCCTGGTTGGTTATCCCCCAGACAGTGAAGAGGAAATAAGGATCCTCCAACGCCACCAGGAGGGTTTCGATGCCAGCCGGTTGGAAACCTACTCCATCGAGTCCCAGGCTGAACTCTCCGAACTAACCGGGATGAGAGAAGCAGTCAGGAGGATTTACACTGCCGGGGAGGTGTTGACCTATATCGCGGGGATCATCCGCAACACCCGCCGTCTTCAGTCCATCCTTTTAGGTGGAAGCCCTCGTGCGGGTGTCATGCTCCTGGAGGCTGGACGTGCGATGGCGGTACTGCGTGGACGGGATTATGTGACACCCGATGATATTCGTGATCTCGCGGTGCCAGTTCTCCGTCACCGCATTCTTTTGAATCCAGAGGTGGAGATCGAGGGCATCAGTCCCGATCATTGCATCCAGCAGGTTCTCGAGCGTACCGAAGTTCCACGGTTATGAGGCTCATCCCAAGCCGTAAGTTCATCCTGCTCCTGCTGTTGCCTGCTCCCTTGCTGTTGATGTTCCCCGCCAATCCCGCACTGGCCGCGGTAGCCGCATATGATCTGGCCCTGCTCGTTGTACTCCTGTTCGATTTCTGGTCATGCGCTGGTTCCAGCTTGTTCGAGGTCAAGCGGTCTGTTCCTCTCAGGCTCGCGCTGGGAAAGCCCAACGAGATGACCTGGCAACTCCACAATCACAGCCACCGTACCCTCTCCTTCCAGATCACACAGGACCTGCCATCCGGGATAGCGAGCGATCGTCCCATCCTTTCCGCCAGCATCACAGGCCGGGCCGGGGATGTGATGCCCTGTCACCTTCACCCATCCAAAAGGGGGCTTTATGAACTGGGAGACATCTGGGTCCACTGCCTGTCCCCGCTTGGTCTCTGCGAGAAGCAAAGCCGCATACCTGTAAGTGACACGGTGAAGGTCTATCCAGATGCTTCATTGCTGGTTCGTTATGAGGTCGCTCTTCAGCGTCACCGTCTTATGTCCCTTGGCCTGACCGCCTGCCGGGACCGGGGACATGGGGGGTTGTATGAGAGCCTGCGTGACTATGTGGAGGGGGATGATCCCAGCGATATTGCCTGGAAGGCCACTGCCCGGCGTGGCAGGCTGATCACACGCAACTACGAGGCGGACAGAAGCCAGAATGTCCTTGTCCTGCTCGACTGCGGAAGACTCATGGCCGCGGAGATTGGGAGAATGCCGAGATTGGACTACGCCATCAATGCTTCCCTGCTGCTCGCCTATGCGGCCATGAAGCAGGGAGACCAGGTGGGATTGGTGGCCTTCAGCGACCGTATCGAGAGTTATGTACCCCCGGTAAAAGGGCGGACGGCCCTGCCGCGCGTGACAGAAGCACTTTACCGTTTGGAGCCAAGGTTGGTCGAGCCGGATTATGGGATGGCCTGCCGATTCCTCGCGCTCCAGCATAGGAAACGATCACTCATTGTCATCCTCACTGACCTGATGGATGCTTACTCCTCTTCGGTCCTGCTCTCTTACAGCGCTCGTTTCGCGCGGAAACACCTTCCCATCTGTGTGACTTTGAAGAACTTGGAACTCATGGAATTGGTAAGAGCTGTTCCCATCACTTCAGATGATTGTTTCTCCAAGGCGGCTGGGATTGGGTTGCTCGAGGAACGTTCAAAGGCGCTCAGGAAGATGCGTGATGCTGGAGTCGAGGTGCTGGAGGCGGACCCGGAGACCCTATCGCCCAAGCTCATCGAACGGTACCTCTCTCTCAAGCGGAACCGGCGATTCTGAGCCGGATCCGCTGAGAAGGAGGTACGCCCAGAAAAGCAGCGCCACTCCAATCCCCAAGCCCGCTTTGAGTGGAGCTGGCATCAAGCCGCTGGGTGTCAAAAAACCCTCAAAATACCCCGCCATCAGGAAAGCCGGGATGAGGGCCAGGGCAATCTGAACAGCGCGCGCGGCCTCCTCGCGCAAGGCCTGGATACGGCTCCTTCGCCCTGGACACCAAAGCGCGAACCCCATCATCAGCCCAGCTCCTCCAGCGACCACGATCGCGCTGAGCTCAAGCGCGCCATGCGGGAGAATGGTCAACCAGAAGACTCCTCCGGCTCCACTCTGAGCAAAGGCGCCCGCAATCCCGCCCAGCATGGTTCCATTCACGATCAGCATGTAGACCGTCCCCAACCCGAAAGTGATCCCCATGGCGAAAGCGGCCAGGGCCACCTTGATGTTGTTGGTGGTCACGGCGCTGGAGAGGATCACGGAGGGTGTCTGGCGGAAACGGTCCACAATGTCGGAGGCTGTCTTCTCGCCGCTGAACTCCTCATCCATGCCGCCCAGGATATCGGCGGCGATCTCAGGATGTTCACTGACGACTCCGAATGAAAGCGCGAAGAATAGTGCCGAACATATAAAACTCGCGAAAGTGAAACGCCAGTTTTCGCGGAATAATCGGGGAATCTGAATCAGGAAGAAATGGTGCAGGGAAAATGAGGAACGTTTACCATGACGGTAGATCCAGCCATGCGCGCGTGCTGTCAGACGATTTACCCGTGCGATCAGAACGGGGGAGGACTTCAGGCCACGCAAGCGCGCGAGGTCCGCGGCTGTCTCACGATACAAAGTGAGAACCTCCTGGATCTCCCCCGCGGGAACCCGGCGCGCTCCTCGTTTCTGTAACTGATCCAACAGGAAGGAGAGCCGGTTCCAGGAGGGTTGGCGCTCCTCCACCAGACGTTCAATCTTCATGCCCCGGGTCCTCGTGCCACTCACCACTCAGGAGCCTTTCGATATACGACTCCGGATCGCCATAGTAGCCCCCATACTTTTCATACAGGGGTTCCGCCAATCGTTGAGCCAGTCTTTCGCGTGCATCGAATAGAAGTTCCTCCCGGCGGCGGAGGAATCCGGACAGAATCTGGTGCTCCTGTGGGGTCAGTTCAGCCTTTGCACCGGGAACCTGGACCTCCGATACGAGGTACTTCTTGTCAGTCTTTCCACGGTAATCGGCCTCGGCTTCTTTCACCACAATGGTTCCGGCGGCTACATCCCCCAACCGCTTGTGCAGGGGATGCAGGAGACAGATAGCGCCTCCAAGAGCATAAAAGGCGGGAAGGAAATCCACTATCCGGATCAGATTCCGCAGCAGCACATCCGTACCCGACATGGGGGTGCCATCCTCACGGATCGCACGGATCTCCAGCTGCCATTTCCCTGGAGTTTGTCCCCTCCACAAGAGTTCAAAAAGGAGATGGTAACCAGAAAACAACACGAACAATGCGAGGATGAGAAGGGCTGTTCCCCAAACTTCCCAATCAAAAAAACTAGCCCCCGATCCCAGCCAAGAGACCCCCCCAGCCACTCCTAAGGTCCACACGATGATCACCACGGCGAGCACTAGGGCGATGATCATCATATCCACCAAGGCAGCGCAGAGACGAGTTCCCGGACCCGCTAACTCGAAATCCAGGGCGATGTTCTCAGGAGTTTCCAGCGAATAAGGGGATTCAGTCATTTTCCTCTCTGTAGCCTATCTGAATCTGCCGGTATAGAGGACCAAAAAGGATGGGGTCACGCCTGTCGAAATACCGTGTGTCATTCTTTTTCGCCAGTTCAATCGCGTCGCGATATAAGTGCACCGCTTTCCTAGGTCTTGGTTCGCGCGCGGTCTTGTGAGCCAGGGCGATCTGACGCAGGAAGGCCATAATCTCCTCACGGCATTGCGCCTCTTCTTTTTTAGAAAGGTTGGCATAAATGTCTTGGCAAATGCTGGCTTGTTCAACAGAGGCGGAGGCGATGAGAGACTGGCATTCCTCAATCAGAGCGGGATCGAGGGGGGCACGGGTGGAAAGGTCCAGGATGACATTTCGCGCCATGAAGTCCATGGGGTGGTCCTTGAGGATCGATCTGAATTTCTCTTCCCCCTTCTCACGCGAACCAGCAAGAATATCTACTGATGCCAACAGGCACTGAACCTTCCGGGTGGTTCCCTCAAGGTATTCATTCCCCTGGTACTGGGCGAGGCACTCCTTGGCAAGCCCGGGATCGTTGAACTCAAGGGCATAGGCGGCCAGCAGGTACAGATTGAGGGAGAGGTAATCATCCTTCCAGCCCCTGCCCTCCATCTCCTTAAGCATCGTACGGATCAGTTTCTGCCCCTCATTGTAAGCGCCACCCTTGCAGAAGATCTCAAGACATGGCCAATCATGCTGGCCGGTCCGTTTTTCTCCAGAAACAAGCTGAGCGTAGCCGGCCAACTTTTTAGCATAGTCCCGACAATCCGCGGGATTCTCGTATTCATCCGCCTCCTGGATCCTCAGCTCGCTCATACCCCATTTAAGGTGCAGTTCCTGTGGCCAAATGGCATCCGGATTGAGTCGGGCCGCGGTGGCCAACACACGTTCCCGGTCATCCTGAGTGCCTCCCCATATGCCTTGGGTGAAGTTATACGCATCCTCGTAGATCCATTTCCAGTCAGGACCGAATTCCGCCGCCTTATCGAAGCAACGGAAGAACTTGACCGAACAACCATCCTCGCCACCATAGGCCCGCATTTTGATGTCCCAGGTGTAGGCACACTCAGGATTCAACTTGAGGCTGCGGTTCACCGTGCGATGAGTCAAGGGCATGAGATTGCTGAAAGCATACCGGGAAGAGGATAAAGTTTCATCCCAACCCTCTTTTCCGCGTATTCCCCAAGCAAGCTTCGTCAGACAATCGGAGGTTCCCCACCACCCCCGGTAGAAGCCTGGGAAACGTTCTGTCAACTCCAGATATACCGGAAGTGCGTCACAATAATCTTTCGCTTCGATCAACTGGGAGCCCAACAGGATCATCATCATTGGGTCATTGGGGTTCTCCGCCACCAGATGCTTGAATAAACTAATCTGGGTGTTCAGCAATTGGTTTTCCTCAGGGACCACTTTGTACCGCGCCAGGTAGAACCAGATCCCCGCATTATCTGGCCAACGAATGGTGTACAGGCTCTCTATTCCACGATACTGCTCGAGTGACA
The DNA here is from genome assembly GCA_964581845.1 of uncultured bacterium. GTDB lineage: Bacteria > Hinthialibacterota > Hinthialibacteria > OLB16 > OLB16 > OLB16. Next base: position 6,317 of record CAZORO010000130.1, on the reverse strand, counting down.
ATGATCCAGACAGATTCTCAGTCAGCAGAACGGGAATGATGCTCATGGGAAGATTGCACCCCTCACTGAGGAGAGGGTCCACGATTCCACGGAAGCCCTTTGCTCCCTCCGGGGTGTTGGAGTGGGTGAGTGCCTCCACGTATTGCCGTAGCTGAGGAAAGGTCTTCGTGGGTGGATTTTCAATGTAGGACTTGGATGTCTCGGTGAGCTCCACTCCCAGGGCCTTGAAGGTTTCGAGAACGGTTTGAGACAGAGCCCCGGGCAGTTCATCGAGCTGGCCCTTGTATCCAAAGGAGTGCTTTATCCCCGTAGTATACGGGCCGATTAAATCGAACTGGAGATTGAAACTCACATCACTAATTTTGACCTCCCCAACCAAACCATTCTCCATCCCCAACCGGTCATAAGCCACCCGCAAACTTCCCGTGCTCTCCAAAACTTCTTCCTTGGAGATGGAGGAGGCGCCAAGGTCATAGTAAAGATTGCTTGGGAGGGTATCCGGAACCACAAGCAGGCCCTTGGGACAGTAGGCGGTGTTCCAGCGAAGGATGCCACCAAGCGCTTTACCCCATAACAGCCCATCCGTTCCCTTGTAGCGAAGGTTGGCCACGATGAGGGAGGGCGGCTCGGCCGCGGGACGGATATAGCCGGGGACAATCTCCTCGATGGGCTTGAGGGGTTGTTTCCAGAGGGATCTCAGCGCGGTCCGGAGATCAGTCTCTTCCTCCGCCATGACTCCCATTCCATTAAAAAGATACACAATGACAAGAAACCGAGCACCCCACTGCAAGCCATTCAACTGCATTTTCGACTCCTCCAGATGAGGAATGGTATGTTTGCCTGGATAGCCTCACCAGATTCCCATTACCAGAAGGCGATCCATAGGTTGCATACTTGTGTCAGTCTGACGCTCCTCTCTTTTTTCAGATGCATTTTACCGAAAAAAAGAAACTTATTTCCACGTGGAGGTGGATCGATCAGGTTTTCAATGAAACAATAAAACTTGCCTTTTTGTCCCGTTGTCAATTGTCTTTTTCCAACGGTACGCTATTAGACACAAACTGCTTTAATAAAAACGGCCTCCGCGGGGATATTTCACACTTGTGACCGCCTGTTGATAGTGTGTCATGTCCCGATCTTCGCGTGCGGTGTATTCGATGTCATCGATGTATATGATTGCCCATTTTCCACCCTGACGAGGCATCGTGAGGCCGAACAGATCAAACGTAGCGTTCGCCTGCCGCTGTTCCAAGGTGAGATCCAGCGAAAAGGTCTTTTCGTCAAGCGATGCGTTAATCCGTCCGGCGGGGCTTACTCCGGGTTGATAATCAAAACTGAAATGGTGAAGATTTCCATCCGGCATGATAACCGGTCCACTCACCATGCTGGCGGTGTTTTCCGTTGGGATGCAGAAGAGAGAGAAATAGAAACCCACCCTTGTCGGGCCGCCAATAATGAATCCCATGGAACCTGGAATCCGGCTTCCACGTTGGTCGAAACCAAGATGAATTTTATTCCTCCCTCCCAACTGTTCCGCCAAGTCTGGGGGATAGATGCGATTGCCTCCCGTGAATTCCCTCATCCTCTCCTTCTCGTTGAAATAACCGACTATCGCATCGCCATCTGTTCCAGCGCTCACGAATGCCAGTTTTCCGGAGAACCGTATGGGGTCCTCCAATGTCAATCCGCCCACTGGGTCAGCATAGAAACTGTGCAATGGATCAATAGCTTCATTACGCCAGATCGTTCCTCCGGCCTCTCCCGGGGAATCGCCGCCGGCCCAGTTTGTTTGTGTGTAACCATAGTCGTGTCTTCCGTGAAAATCCGCATCGGTAAAGGTCATGTGGTTACCGGCGCCTTCCCAGCATGGATCTTGTTCAAGTTCAACCGTCTCGCCATTAATCACAAGGTTCCCGATATATAATTCACTTTCTGTTCCGGTGCTCTCATTGTCATAAAATTCCCAATGACGCCCGTAAAGCTGGAAATTAAACACACCGAAACGATCGAAAATGGCTGGTGCTTGATGATGCTCCTCAGGAAGATATATTGCATACTCCCGGCCATCTTCAAGCTGAAACGTGATGCGCCCATGCAGACTTTCTGGTTCCGGATTCTTCCACCAGAATAAATCGTTTCCCATGTTCTTAAATCCAACCAACCCCTGCCTCTGAGACAGCCATAATTGCTTGTCGAGTTCCACCTCTGTCAAAAGGGGGTTGTGTTCTCTTATGATCTGTAAAATGCCGGATTGAGCCGTGGGTATATCCGGAAGCATTTTAATCAATGCATCGGATTCAGCTGTGGGATTAACCCGCGCTTCAGGATCATAAACGAGTTTCCATTTATATGGTTTACCGTCTCCCGGTAGTAGTTCTGGAAGGCGGATACCATTGGCCATCCAGTTAGCCGCCATGTAGTCTACGTGGATCTCACCATCTCGCGGATAATCACCTATACGCCATGCAATTGAATTCCAGGGCCGCCAATCCTGGCGTAAATGATTAAAGAAGCCAATGTAGGCTCCCCCTTGTTTTTCACGGGGCATCAGAGCGACTGTACCTTCAGCGGATACCCTGTCGTTAAAGGTTAACGGCCTCCCCAGCGGCATCGCGTAATAGGCGATTGTTAGTGACCTTTGAAATCTCCCGCCGACCTCTCCCCCTAGGGCACCCATATGATTGCCTAAGCTCCACCCGAAATCCTGCGTAATGGTTGGCGGATCGATAGGAGATATGCGATTCTGATAACCCTTCCAACCAGGATCTTTATCGAAGCCCTCCTTGATTTGCACAAGTCCAGTTTGAGCGCTGATTGGCATGATACCAGCAAAGAACAAAAGACCTATGAATCCTGAAACAAAACAATGGGTTCGCTGGGTCCACTTGATTGCCGGCATATCTTTGATATTCCAATTAAAAAACCGATCATGCATGACTACATTTCCTTTTGCACTCAAAAGGAGAGAGAGGGTATGTGTTAAAAATGATTCAACCATACCACTCGCGTTTACGGTCCTTGAGTCCTGCCAACACATTGATGGTGGTGTTTACATTGTTGACAACTTGGAAGTCGAACATGCCGACACAGATAAAATCAGCGCCATTTTGAAAGGCCCAGTTGAAACCATCTTCAGGACTGATGGCGCCGGCGGCAAGTATTTTGTAAGCCATAACAGGAATGTTCGTGCGCTCGACAAATGCCACATCTTGTTCAGGAAAAAGGCAGAACATGTTGTCGTGATACTTGTTGTGGTCGGGGGAAGCGGCACCGGTTACCTCGAATGGTTCCCGGTTTTCAATCGGATGAGCGGACCAATACCGGTCATGGTGGAGGGTTTTCATATAATAATCTGGAATGATGCCCTGCTCCTCGCACAAAATCAAAGTGTCGACAGAATGCGCTCCCAAGCCGGCCACGTATCCCTGGTTCCTTATCTTCTCCATCATCTGGGCAATGACATCAAGCCGCTTGTCACGCGCCAGTGTATCGCACAAATTACCATGAATCTGAAGAATATCGGCGCCGTAATCAATGGCCATATTGATTTCCTTGAAGAACTCATTCGTATTGGTGTCGCCACCCACTTGTGAAATGACTATGATTTTCCCACCCGTGACCTGTTTGTACTTTTGAAGTACTGGATTAGTGGGAAAACCGATGTTGATGGAATTGATGCCAGCCTTCTCGGCCAGCATCAGTGTTTCAAAGATTTTCTGCTCAGTGTTGTAAGCCATGGAGAGGGCTGGCACATAAATCAGATCGCGCGAATGGGCCCAGCCTCCGATCATGTTTCCCCCCAGAACCAGCCGGCTGATCTCAAATCGTCCAATCTTTCCCTTTGGCAACTCCCCGGCTAAGTCCGTGATGGTGGGAATGATCAGTTTTCTGGTTGCTCCAGAAAATCCATCCACTCTCATTTTCTGGATCTCACCAGATGCCCCATACCCCATAACACCCAAAATGGGAAGCGTGGAAAGATTTTTAAGCGCCTCCCGCCGCGAACTTAATGGAACATCGTCTGGGACGGCCGTCTTCCTGGAGACAAAAACACGGAATAATTCGTGGACCCCATACCCTTTGTGACGGGCTAGTAGAATGGCCAACAACGCGAGCGCCTCGACAACATTCTTATTGACAAGATAAACAACCCCTTCTGAATAACCATATGACGCCCCGCCAAATGGAGGGTAAGCGAAATAATAGAGTACCAAAAGGACAATGCCGGATACTGCCGCGGTACGTATTGCGATCCCCACGAATAGGGCTAGTCCAATTAGGGTCAGGCCATACATGTTCAAAGGGTCAACCATGGCCATGACCATTTCGGAGGATGCCATCCAATGATAGAAACCCGAAAAGGGGCCGTTGGCGCTCGCAAGAAACCCTTTCGCGGTCCATTTGTCCGCGGCCACCTTCGTGACTCCCTCATACAGAAAATGCCAGCCTATGGCGCACCGCAAGAGAGTAACAGCCCATTTTTCCCAGACATATCCGTTATTATCTGAACTGGAAACCATCTTGTGAATCTACCTTTCAGCAAAGGCTTATCATGCATAACCGATCACTACCGGTCAGGTTTCAGACAGGCATATTGAACTTGTTATGCTCTATTCTGTCAACCATAGGCTAAACATGGCCTCAAGACACTTCATGATGCCTTCTAACGCTTGTTCTTCCTTGCCTACAGCCCGATCATGCCAGTTATCCTCCCAAAAACAATGACATTCAAGAGATCCATGAACTCACGGGAATCTCCGCAAAAACAATAGTTCCATCCCCCAGATGACGGGTTGTGCGGAGTGACTTCCATTCTCACTGGATGTAATATTCTGCTTATGAAATACCCGATCGCCAGATGGAAGCTGAATAGGCGGAGTGGAACGATCAACCTGAACGGGAAGGCGATGGGCACTTCCTATCACATCACTGTTTGCGGACTATCCACCAAGGTCACACCTGGAATTCTGCAAAATGCAGCCGATGATGCTCTGAACAGGGTTGAAAGTAAAATGTCTCTTTTCAGAGAAGATTCCGAGCTAAGCCGCTTTAACAGCCACACATCACAATATCCATTTCTTGTGAGTCCTGAAACGGTGGAGGTATTTCGAATTTCGCGGCAGGTGAGCGAGGAATCCGGTGGTGCATTCGACATCACTGTGGGGACACTAGTCAATGCCTGGGGTTTTGGCCCAAAGAGAGTATCTGGAGTTCCCGATGAAACGACAATTGCCATCTTGCTTGATAAAACTGGGTATCAATGGGTGGAGTTACGCCAAGACAACACTCTTGTGAAAGAACGCCCTGGTGTGTGCTGCGACCTGTCGGCTGTTGCGAAAGGTTATGGTGTGGACAAAGTAGCCGAAGCACTCGATCGCCTGGACATGAACAATTATCTTGTCGAGGTTGGTGGCGAAGTGCGTACCAAAGGTGTCAATTCCGAAGGACAGGTTTGGCGTCTGGCGATTGAGAAACCGTTGGATAAAGAACAGAGTACTCAGCTGGTGGTTGGTTTGTCCGGTGTTTCACTGGCTACCTCTGGTGACTACCGCATCTTCCGGATGGAAAACGGTAAACGCATTTCCCATGAACTGGATCCCGCAACTGGCAGACCGGTCACACACACTCTCGCTTCCGCCAGCGTAGTGCATCCCTCCTGCGCATGGGCCGATGCCTATGCCACGGCATTGATGGTACTTGGTCCTGATAAAGGTGATGAATTTGCGCACGAACATCACCTTGCCGTGTGCCTGCTCATCCGCACACCCACCGGTGAATTCATTGTTCGCCAGAGTCCCGAGTTCCTGAAGTACATTTGAACAGACCAGAATGGCTGATCAGTTTCAACTGGTGAGGTGACTCCAATTGTCAAATGGGGTTTTTCAGACTCTGTGTAATACAAGAGGACTCGTTAGGACACTTAGGGCTGCTAGCAAGCCGGCAGCTTCCGCAGCCTGATCAGCGATCTCTTTACAATTTCTGGCTACAACCGGGGGGATCATTGTTTTTCTTGGCTGGGGAGGGAGGACTCGAACCTCCAAATCCCTGCTCCAAAGGCAGGTGACTTTACCATTCGTCTACTCCCCAGCAGGGCCGGGCCAAGGATGCCCTCAACCGGCATGTACGCTTGCTAGTATCCCATTCATGGGAACGATTGGCAAGAATCGAGGTGAAGAAGCTCCAGAGGGACTGATATCAGGGCGGCCTCAATCTCTCTGCCCTTCATTCCCACCCCAAAGTCAACGGATTGCCCCATATGATTGACTCTGGTAGCGTTGAGTCCTTGATGGTTGAGTAAAACCCATTCTCTGGAGGTC
>CAZORO010000129.1:10462-11351 GCA_964581845.1 uncultured bacterium | reverse complement strand
AATCCTCATGCGGTCCACCGATGGATGCCATACCTGGCGGATTTTCGAGAAGTATGAGGATTGTTTCACTCCTGAAAACACCAATGAGCTCCAGGCCATGCGGGCGCCTGATGGCACGCTTATATCGGTTCATGCTGGTTATGAATACTACCCGGAAGAAAAGCGGGCGGAACTTGAGGCGGCCGGGTGGGACGTGGGCAACGCAGGCCAGGGGCGCATCTCCGCCAACAGTGCACATTACGCGAAGATTTCACAGGATAATGGAAGGAGCTGGACGAAACAGGAACTGCCAATGCCGAACACCCCAGGGGTCATGGGCTTCCATGGCGGGATCATGACAGATCAGGGTATCTCATTGTGGCCGGTCTACGGATTGGCGATGCCTGGAGACTCGGGCCATGCTTATGTCTACCGCTCCGCCGATTCCGGCAAGACCTGGACCTTCCATGAGATCATTGCTGACAGCCGGGGTCAGATACCGATGAACGAGACTTCGTTAATTGATCTTGGCGGTGGACACATCCTTGCCTTCGTTCGAACTGGCGATAGCGTGGATCACCTGTACCGTGCAGAGTCGCTCAATGGCGGCATTACCTGGGGGCGTTTGGCTGATAGCGGTATTACTGGCCACCCGGCGGATTTACTCAGGCTCAACAACGGCCATATCTTACTCACATATGGTTACCGTCACGTGCCGTTTGGGGTCCGTGCAAGGATCAGCAAGGATAATGGCCAGACATGGGGTGATGAGCTCATCCTGCGCGATGATGGACTCAACGGTGATTTGGGCTACCCAATGTCCATACAGCTCGTGGACGGCACAATTTTCACGGTCTATTACTTCAGGTCCGCCGGTGGCGGTCCCACGCATATCGCGGGAACCCTCTGG
>CAZORO010000129.1:0-10452 GCA_964581845.1 uncultured bacterium | reverse complement strand
CAGAACGATCATAACGGTTACCATCGATTCAACACGTGTTGTGGAGTATGCCAGACAAAGAGTCATCCCCTGTTCTTTCTGTTACATCTCATCAATATTGTGTACCAGCATTCTGGGAATGGTAGGAACAAAGAATCATGTGGAAGATGTTGATAGACTCTCTCGAATCCTGACCTTGTTGGCCATTTCCTTCATTTATCCAGTCAGTTCCATACTTGCACTCCCGTCTTCCTGTGCTATCCTCTTGTAGGATCCAGGGATATCTGGAGGTAAATCCAAAAGTTTATTTGTCTATGCAGGATTCGTAATCCGACGCCAAGTCAACTGGAACTATTGAATCCAATCAGACATGAGCCAAAATCACAGGCCACTGGCTCCGGCCTACTTGATCTAAACCTGTGTCGAAAAGACACAATCTCCATGATAGGAGGTTCCTATGTTCAAAAAAGCAGTTTTTCCTGGAAAGTATATCCAAGGCACTGGTGCTATAGCTGAATTACCCGCGCTGATTGAGTTGCTGGGAAAACGGGGGTTAATTTTGGCCTCGCCCTCGGTGAAGGACAAAGTTCTTCCCAATTGTGGTTTCGATTTAACCGTTCAGGGCATCGATATTGAAGTGTTCCAGGGCGAGTGTTGCGAGGATGAGTTAACCCGGCTATCTGGAATCATGATGCAAAAGCAAGTGGATGTTCTCGCTGGCATGGGTGGAGGGAAAACCATTGACACGGCGAAAATTGCCGCCGACCGGGCAAATATCCCGGTTATCATAATCCCCACAATCGCCTCGACCGACGCCCCCTGCAGCGGATGCGCTGTGTTATATTCAAAGGACGGAATTTTTGATTCCGTGTCCTATCAAAAAACAAATCCAGCGGTGGTGCTTGTTGATTTGGGCATCATCGCGGCGTCACCGGTGCGTTTTCTCGTGGCCGGGATGGGGGATGCACTGGCGACATGGTTCGAAGCCAGATCCTGTGAACGAACCCAGTCAGTGAATGAGTGCGGCGGATATTGCACGACAGTGGGACTCCACATCGCCAAACTCTGTTACGAGACGTTGCTGACTTATGGTCTGGCCGCTAAAACCGCAGGTGAGAAGCACATCGTCACTCCAGCTTTGGATCACATTGTTGAGGCGAATATCCTGTTGAGTGGAATTGGATTTGAAAGCGCCGGATTGGCGGCGGCGCATTCCATACACAATGGCCTGACCGCACTGGCGGAAACTCATAACTTCTTCCACGGAGAAAAAGTCGCTTTTGGAGTTTTGGCCGGACTTCAACTCACGGATGCATCACCGAGTGAATCAGAAACTGTTTTCTCCTTCTGCGAGGATACCGGTTTACCAACTACACTAATGGACATCGGTTTGGGAAATGCCAGCAGTGAAAGACTTATGATAGCGGCTGAAATGACCTGCGCTCCTGGGCAGCCAGTCCATCACGAAGCGGGTGTGATGACTCCAGAAAAAGTCCTTAATGCCATGCTCGCGGCGGACGCCATTGGAAAGAAAAGAAAAGATAGGAGAGGGGACTACCAAGCGAGAGATCTATAGGAACCCAAGATGTCACAAGAATTAGCGAGAACCAGTGTGAGAATAATCTGTTCTAGAAGATAGAATCAATAAGAAGTGAGACACAAGAGCGAAACACTGTTTTTTTACTGAAGGACGAGGGAATCCATTACGCGGATTGCTCGAAAACAACCACGCGGATCAGCGTGAGTTTCCAGCAAAACTGGAGGGACCACCATGCATCGTACCAAAATGACTTGTGTACTTGCCGTGTATTCCTGTTGGTTATCGAGCATCGCATTCATAATCATTCCCTTCCAGCCGGTCAGAGCCGGTTCTTCCAGCGATTCGGCTCCATTGGAATGGCAAGTTCTGCTGATCATAAAGGCCGAGGGGCAGGTACAAGCCGAGGGTCTTCCGGAAGTCAGGTACAAGATGACCCCCAGGGATATTGAAGCCGTGAATGCGGCATTTACCGAATACACACCCGAATTTGTCAAAACCCTCAGCAAGGGCCGGCTTGAATGGAAGCCGGAAGTAATGGTTTCGTCCACTCCCTTGCGGAAGGTATCCAAAATCAATGATGGGTGCTGGATTGGACCGGAATGCGCCGCGGAGGATATTGAAAAACATGTAACACCGGGTAAATATGATGGTATTTTCATCTATTGGAAAGACACGGATGACATAACCAATATGAGTTTGAAGGGAGGATTTGGCTGGACCATCGGTCCCGATGACGCCGCCAAGGGTTGTGGCTACACATGTGTCAACTATGTTCCGCCTGAGAAATTGACACGTGAGTCCGAATGGACAGAGGTCTTCATCCACGAATGGCTGCATCAGTTAGAGGCCTTCTATGGCAGTAAGGGTGTCAAGATCCCACGGGGGGGACTTCATGGAGATCCCAACTACGGGTTCAAACACGAAAATGGCTGGAAGCATTGGTACAAAGCCTTCATCAATGCCGAGCTGGAGGAGGAGGATGGAAGCCGGGTTGGGCTTGGAGAAGAGGCTTGGAAATTTGGCACGATCCGTGGCGATGCGGTTTTACGTCAACCGGAATATCTGACTCCCGAAAGAAGCAGCGCGAATCTTCTGGCTGGCGGCTCTTTCGAGGGAGAAGCCGTCGGGAAATGGTCTCTTCGCTCCTGGCGGGGTAGCTGCGATGCTTTCGCAATTGTTATTGACGCGAGTCACTCGGGAACAACATCGGCTATCCTTCGATCAGCCACAGCGGATGATGCGCTAATCTGGCAGAAGGTGGATGTCAAACCCGGCGTTCAGTATTTATTGAGTGGCTGGGTAAAAACTGAAAATGTGATTATCGATCAAGAGGGGGGGACAATGGGAGCGAATCTCTGTGTCGAAGACGGTCTCAAAACCAGCCGCTCACTTGAGGGAACAAACAGCTGGACCTACTTGACCGTGATTTTCAATTCAGGAGATAAGGCAACGATTGAAGTGGAAGCCCGGTTGGGGAACCATGGCAGTGTTGCAATGGGAACGGCATGGTTTGATGATCTTGTATTGATCGAGATTCCCAACCGTATCTGATGCTAGTGCTTCGTTTATTTGGTTGTGCGACGTTTCAAACCTCATCCCCCCACCCCCCCTCTCCCATAGGGCGAAGGGGGAGCCAAAAGTCCCCTCGCCTCCTATACCGCACGGGTGCGTGCGATGGGGAAAGGGGATTTCGGGATGAGGTTTCTGATGCTACATCACTCCAACAAGGCACTAGAGTAACGCTTTCTCAACTTGTGGGCACTTGCCACCGCCCCTGAAAAAGGCTAAGAAGAGATCCTAAAGGGGATCCCCTTTTCTCCCCTTGACATTATCCATTCGTGGAGGATTGTAAGATGAAGGTTCATGTCTTTCTGGCCGCTTTTTTTCTCGTTGCAACCCTAATGACTCCCATCTTGTGCCTCATGGCTCAACCTGCACCAAATCAAGCGAGCCAACCCCAACAGCCCCCCTCAAGTGACTCATTCTTCGTGAGTAAACCGCTCCCCAAAGACGATACCGAAAAGAAGATCCTTGAAGTGTTGTCTGACATGGACAAGAGTAGAGATAAACTGCAAAGCGTTCCGATGGATGATGGCCGCCTACTTCGTTTGCTGGCGGAATCCATGAATGCGCAACAAGTGGTTGAGATCGGTACTTCTCAAGGAATATCCTCGATTTGGTTTTGTCTGGGCTTAATAAAAACGGGCGGTAAACTCACAACGTACGAAATCGATTCTGAGCGTGTTAAAATCGCCAAGAATAATTTTGAGAGAGCAGGAGTTGAAGAACTCGTCACTGTGGTAGAAGGAGATGCGCATGAAGAGGTGACAAAGTTCGATGGCGCAATCGATATTTTATTTCTCGACGCCGACAAGAAGGGATACATCGATTACCTGAACAAATTACTTCCCAAGGTTCGTCCTGGTGGTTTAGTGGTAGCCCACAATATCGATATTCAATTGGCCGATCCGAGGTATGTAGAAGCCATTACCAAGAATCCCGAATTGGAAAGTCTCCTGGTACGCCTCCAGGCGAGCACCATCAGCGTTTCCCTCAAGAAGAGATAGGATGCAACCGGAACGGGAGCTGTCCCTTTTCGATTCTACTTGCATCATTGCCGGTGTTATCGTCGGCGCGGGGATATTTGAGACTGTACCAGCCGTTGCGGGGAGTGTGCACACTCCCTCTGGCATCCTCCTGGTCTGGTTAGTTGGCGGTCTGTTAGCGCTTACCGGTGCGCTTTGTTACTCCGAACTCGCCACAACCTACCCTCACCAAGGGGGTGATTACATCTATCTCAACCGGGCGTATGGAGGTTGGGCGGGTTACCTTTTCGGCTGGTCACAACTGCTGATTATCCGTCCAGGGGATATCGCCCTCATGGCCTTTATCTTCGCCCGCTATGCACGCGCGCTGTATTCACCTTTTGCCCATTCCGATCTGCTTTATGCGGGAGTGGCGGTGATTTTCCTTACTCTCATCAACATTGGCGGAGTGAGAGAAGGCAAATGGACCCAAAACCTTCTCACCATAGCCAAAGCTGTGGGGCTGTTGGCCATTATTGCCGCGGGTCTTCTGGCGCCCGCGGTTGTGAACGCTCCACCAGTACATGAACCTCAAACCCTGGATGGCCTGAAACTCGCACTCATTCTGATCATGTTCACCTTCGGCGGGTGGAACGAAATCGTCTATGTATCCGCTGAGGTCAAGCATCCCGAGCGTAATATCATCCGCTCCCTGGTTCTGGGAACAACCGCGGTCATCGTGCTCTATCTTCTTGTCAATGCCGCCTACCTCAGCGCATTGGGGGTGCAAGGAGTAGCGGAATCAAACGCGGTTGCGGTGGATACCCTCGCGCGTGTTTTCCCGGAAACAGCCACGAGAGCAGTGAATGTCCTTGTTTGCATCTCGGCACTAGGGGCTGTCAACGGCCTGGTGCTCACGGGAGCTCGTATCTCTTACGCCATGGGAAAGGACCACGCCCTTTTTACCCGCTTGGGCCATTGGAACAACCGCCTTGGAACCCCTGTGTGGGCGCTTGTCCTTCAAGGCGCGCTCAGTCTTGGAATCATCTTTCTTGCACGCTCATTCATCGACACCATCCTCTATACAGCGCCCATTGTGTGGATGTTCTTTCTGGCGAGTGGTATCTCCTTATTTGTGCTCCGGCGGAGAGACTCTGGTGTTTTCCGTCCTTACAAAGTCATTGCCTACCCCATCATACCGGTTGTTTTCTGCCTATTTTCCGCCTTCATGTTGTACAGTTCCGTGACCTATGCCATGACCCAGAAACCCATCGGATTGGCAATCTCAAGCGCCGTTCTGTTGTTGGGGGCAATCACTTTCGCCACCCTCAAGAGACAATCAGCAAGCACAGTCCAAATCCAGACAAATCAATGATATCAGACTGACAGGAGGTATCTCCAAGGACCCCTAAATGTTTCGTTTTGCATTTCTCCGCGCCTCTCTTCCTATTGCTTTCTCCCGTCTTGGGTGGAGAGGAGAGCGGCATGTCCCTGGAATCTCTCCAATGTTCCACGTTATGGGCTGTGGTCCAAGACATCCGTCAAATGGAGTACGATTCTCTCCCTAAGCGGGAAATACGGAAGGCAGGATGCTTCCGGCAAGAGTGAGGCTGGTTGATGACCGGGGGAGAGGAGATCAAGGATCAAAGCGTGGGGAGAGTCTTAGGCTCCCCTTCCTGCCCCCAAACACCGGATTGTCACCAAAGAATACTGGACACTCCTACCCCAGCGGGATACACTTTTCCTAGGTTCCATCTTACTGTCTGGTTTTATCCGCCCACTGATGTGCACCAAGGAGTAAACCTATGCGCGGTTCCAGGCGATCTTTTCTTCCGGTTTTCTCCCTCCTTGCGATGGTTGCACTTCCATCGTATTCCGAGACGGTGATCCTCCAAGCGGGGCAATCCATCCAGGCAGCGATCGACACCGCGGTGGATGGGGATGAGATCGTTTTGGAGGAGGGGACGTACAAGGGGGGGGTCACATTCCGTGGGAAGGCGGTGACGGTGAGGTCGAGGGAACCACAAACTCGATCGGTGGTACTAGGAACGGTAATCGTTGGACCTCCAACCGCTGAGTTTGTAATCTTTGATCAGGGAGAGGACCTGGATTCTGTCCTCTCTGGCCTGACATTCAATTCATACACAACGAGGCGATATATTGGAATCGACTCGTCTTCCCCGACTATTGAATACTGCATACTGCGCGGGTGTGAATATTGCTACCGAAGTGGAGGAATCAAATGCGAGGACTCATCCCCCATTATACAGGGCTGCATCTTTGAATCAATAAAAGGCGAGAATGCAAGCGCCATTTATCTGGAGGGTGAATCTCATCCCGTCATAAGCGGTTGTTATTTCTACAAAAATTGTAATTATAATGATGGTGGAGGTATATATATTGGCCCAAATTGTTCAGCCGAAATATTGCGGTGTGAATTCGAGGAAAACTCCGCGATACATGGTGGTGGAATCCTGTCAATGGGGGTGGGAACAAGAATAAAGAACTGCATTTTCCTGAATAATCTGATGGGATTTGGACCTGGGATTCATTGCTGGAATGATCGTGATACGCTGATCACCAACAGCATATTTACTTGTTTGACGAGTTCAATCACTCCCGAAAATGCACCGGTTCTTTGCGAGGGTTCCTCGCCTGTTTTCGAAAACTGTACCATTGCCTTGAATTCAGCATCTTCGGGTAAAGCGGGGATCATGACATCCCAAGGAGATCGCCCCGTGTTTAGAAACTGCATTCTGAAAAATCAGGGGAGCGAGTTCACTGGCGCCGGAAGACCCATTGTGGAATACAGTTGTATAGAGGGTTTCTACCAGAGCGGCATAAGTTATTCTTTCGATCCAGGCCTTGCGGATGACCCCAATATCCTTCTTAGCCTAAGGTCAGATTCCCTCTGCATCGATGCGGGTAATACCGAGACCTCCTATAATGACGCTTGTCTACCGCCTGGAAAGGGAACCTTGCTGAATGACATGGGAGCCTATGGTGGACCGGGGAACTGCTTATGGGATGATTATTTTACGCTAAGGGATCCGACGCCTACTCTGACTCGGACATTTACAATCTCATTGACGCCAACAATTACTCAGACTCCGACTATTAGCAACACTCCAAAAAATACATCTACCCCAACCTTGACTCGTACATCCACATCCACCAAGACCATTACTCCAACACCCACCTATAGAGGAGTCATCATTAATGTGACTCCAGGGCAATCCATCCAATCCGCCATTAATACAGCAGTATATGGCGATGTTATCGTTCTCGCTCGGGGGAGGTATAAAGAGACCATCAAAATTCAAAAAAAGGATCTTACACTTAGGTCAGAGGATCCATTGAATCCGGAAGTGGTTCGCAACACGATCATTGATGGGTGTGGATCCACACCGGCTGTATTCATCAGTGATCACCCAGGCCGAGGTTGCATCATCGACGGCCTTACTATCACGAATGGTGGATTTATCTCTGCAGATAATAAAATGGGTGGGGGTCTATCAGTCAACTCTTCCTCACCTATTATCAGGAATTGCATTCTTACGGGAAATGGATGCATGGCATATCGTTTTTTTGGAGGTGGAATCTATCTTTACAATTCCAATAGCCTTATCGAGGCATGTACGATTCAATACAATCAAGCGATGTCTGGAGGAGGTCTTTACGTCTCGGGAACCTCTTCGATCGAAGTACGTGACAGTACTTTTACCTTAAATATCGCGGAGGATTATGGGGGAGCAATTGATACTGAAAACTCCGGTTCCATACATTTCACTAGATGTAAAATCGTTGATAACAAAACAGGATGGTATGGAGGAGGAATCTACAAGAGTGGCAGTTGCACAGCCCAACTGATTGATTGCGACATATCACATAATAAGGTCACAACAATCAGTGGAGGCGGAATTCTTGCTCAAAATATCCTTCTTGACCGTTGTTCAATTACATTTAACAGTGCTCCTGTAGGAGGCGCAATGTCAGTCGGTAGTATTGTTGCAACCAATTGCCTTATCTCAGACAATCATGCTGATTCTTGGGGCGCTGCCATTATGTTATTTTCCAATACATTTTCAAAATTTATGCATTGTACCATAGTAAATAATAATTCTCCCTCAAATTCAGATATTGATGGATATTTGGTGAATGGGTTACCATCGGCCGAGATTAGAAGTTCGATTATTTGGAGTTATTCAGATGCCATTGGGTCTGGAGTCATCCCCATTTGCAGTAATTGTTGTATACAGGACTCAGATATTACTGGCATCGGTGTTATTCATGATGATCCACAGTTCATGTTTACTAATGATTACAGTTTATTAGCCGATTCACCATGCATTGACACAGCTGGGATAGAGGGTGTTAAAGAAGATATCCTTGGGAACCGTCGTCCCTATGAAATTCCAGGGCGGGGTCAAGACTTTGCAGAAGGGGATGCCGACATGGGAGCTTATGAATTTCAAGGATTCGTTCCTCCAACAAGAACTAATACTCCAACTCCCACTCGAACCGTTACTTCTACTCCAACACCACATATAGAAATCCCAATCCTCTATGTCTCTGATATCTCTGATGTAACTGCTGATGGAAAGACTTGGAAGACTGCATACAAAACAATTCAAACTGCAATTGATTCCGCATCCGGTGCTGTCGATATCTGGATCAGGAAGGGTTATTACCAGGAATATGTATATCTGAAAGATGATATAGCATTATATGGCGGTTTTTCAGGGAACGAGAATGAAAGTACATTCGATCTGCGCGATCCTATTGGTAATCAAACAAGAGTCAGAGCTCTTTATGTATTTGATTCAGATGGAGTGATTCTTGATGGATTGTCAATAATTAACGAGTATCTTCCGTATGAGAGTAATGGTGATGGTTTTTATTGTGACACCTTTTCCTATCCAACAAGTTCGGGCTATATTCAAAGTGGTAATTCATCATTTATATGTACCAACTGCATCTTTGAGGGTTGTTGGGTTCCCAGAACTTACTACTCACATTGGGGGGGTTGGGATGTGGGTTGTGAATATTTTTACATTGATAATGATGGAGGTGGTGCACATATATGGTCTTCCTTCGCTACGTTTACGAATTGCATTTTCCGGCACAATGGTGCTAGTGGCGATGGTGGAGGTGTTCTTGCTGATGGAGATTCTGCCGTAGGTCTTTACCATTGTCTTTTGATGCAAAATTACCCATTTGCAGCAGCGACTCATAACACTGCATCGATTGATATAGTTAACAGCATTGTATGGGATAATTCAGGGCTCATGAATGGTTGGAATATTTCGGTAACTTACTCTGATATTAATGCTAGTATTGAGGGAATTGGAAATATTGTAGCAGATCCTCTCTTGGTGAATGCAGTTGATGGCGATTACCATCTCAACCCTGAATCTCCGTGTATTGATATAGGTGCAGGAAAAAACATTTTGTGCGATTTCGCAGGACAGAAAAGACCTGTGAACATACCTGGAGTAGGAGCCGATGGGACTGGTACCGAGTTTGATATAGGCCCCTATGAATATCAGTTAGGAGGTAATCCAACCTACACTCCCACTTCCACGGGAACTATTACAAACACACCCACTATTACTCAAACCCCTACTGTCACCTATACCAAGACCGGTACTCCAACACCCACAGACACCCGTCATTTTCCCATTGTATACGTGGCCAGTGATTCATCTGGTACACAGGATGGTACTTCCTGGAATACCGCTTACCAGAACCTCCAGTCGGCCTTTTCCTCGATTAATGAACCCAAGGATATCTGGATTAAGGAAGGGGTATACAATGACTGTCTTTTACAAATGAACGACATATCCATTTATGGTGGATTTGCAGGCACCGAAGCAGAAACTGAATTCAACCTTAGAGATCCACGAAAACATGAGTGCGTGATTACAACGCTTCGAATTTGGAATACATGGGATGTATATGTAGAAGGTGTGACCATCACTGGGGCCTTTGCTCCCGAAGGATATATTCTAGGTGGCACAAGGTATGGTTATTTGGATTGCCGTGGAGTAAATGTAATCTGTAAAAACTGTGTGATACGTGATTGTGTCATTCCGCGTTTTGGTGATCCCGGTAATTACTCCGGTGGAGATGGCGCTGGAATTTATCTCTTTAGGGCAAGAGGAATTTTCGAGAATTGCCAGATCACAAGAAATAGGGCTGAGATAACGGGAGGTGGGATTATTATTCAAGAAAATAAAAAAGCAATCTTTAATCATTGCCTTATTGCTGGTAATAGTCCCACTGGGATCGCAAAC
This sequence comes from uncultured bacterium, assembly GCA_964581845.1. Classification (GTDB taxonomy): domain Bacteria; phylum Hinthialibacterota; class Hinthialibacteria; order OLB16; family OLB16; genus OLB16. The sequence continues at coordinate 112 of CAZORO010000129.1, read as the reverse complement.
TGGAGCTCAACGGAATGCATCATGAATAATTGTATTATTTGGGATAACGCCGGACAACTCAATGGATCTGAATTCCTGATAAATTATAGTGATATTCAAGGCGGTTATGACC
>CAZORO010000128.1:221-11372 GCA_964581845.1 uncultured bacterium | reverse complement strand
GAAGCCATCGCCGCCCGCTATAAGGAACTCTTCTCCTGGTACAAGACCGCCATGAAAAAGGCATCCTTTAGTGAGCTGATCCGCCCTGTCCACCCTATCTTCTATTTCCGTCAGGACAATCAGGGCTCCTCAGATGAAGAAAGGGAGTTCACCCACACAATTCTTAGGATCGATCCCTTGCTCAAGTTCTGGAAACAGGAGTCCAAAGAACGCGAAACCCTGGCCGGGAAAGTGGGCATCGATCCAGTTGATGCCTCCAGCTGGCGTGAATTCATCACACGCCTGTTCGACTTCGCGGATAAAGGTGGAACGACTGGTATCAAGCAACTTCAAGCCTATTCACGATCCCTAAAATTCGATCCTCACCCCGACTCCGAAGTGAAATGGAGAGGAGATCTATCTGATGGCCAGGTGGAAACCTTCCAGGATTGGGTGGTCCAGGAATGTTGCAAACAGGCTCATGAGCGCAGTTGGCCTCACCAGGTTCATATTGGCACCCATAATCTACGTGAGTCTTCGCCTTTACCCCTCGAATCATTGGCCAGGCGCTATCCCAAGATGAAACTAGTGATGCTTCATTGCTGGCCCTTCATCAAGGAGGCGGGCTGGCTGGCTAAACATATCTCCAACATGTACATCGACACTTGCTGGCAGCCGGTGCTTAATCCACGCTTCCTGCATGAATCCATGATTTCCTGGCTCAACTATGTCCCCTCTCACAGGATCATGTGCTCGCATGATTCCACCAGCATCGAGATGGCTGTGGGATCCTCGCTCTTCACACGCCAGATCCTGTTGGAGACCTTGCGGACCTGTTGTGCCAGTTGTGTCCGCTATCCCACGGAGCTTCGTCAGATTGCCGTCAGTATACTTCACAACAATGCGGTACAAGTCTATGGATGTGGAGAGGAATGGACGGATTGAACAAGAAGAAAAAAACCTGGAGGAATATAATGCCTTGGACTCCGCTCCGTTCATTGACCGCCCTACTTGCCGCTGCTTTGGTCCTCATCCCTCAATCTCAATCAGGAATCCCTCCGGTCTGGAGGTCAGTAGGGCCGGGAGGCGGCGGGGCGATGTTTGTTCCCAGTTTCAATCCCCATCAAAGTGATGAGCTTTTCGCCGCTTGCGACATGAGCGAGCTGTTTCATACCACCAACCTTGGACAAGAGTGGAAGACTGTTCCCTTCCAGGAGATCCAGGGGGGCCGTCAAAGCCAGGTTCAATTCACCAGCGATCCGGGCATCCTGTATTGCCTGGATATGACTCAGATTGAGGGGGGAGACACACGGACACTGGTGCGCAGCGTGGATGGCGGACTCACCTGGTCTCCGCTTCCCTCCGATCCCACCGGTGCGGAGGGATATACCCTGATGGCCGATTCCGCCAGCACTTCCCGTCTCCTCCTTAGCGGCTGGTGCCACCTTTTTTTCTCGGATAACAGTGGAACCTCTTTTGATCTCAAGTTCACAGGTGACTGCAATGGAGATGGTCTTCATGTTGGAGGCGCATTCTTCGATGGATCCATGATTTTTGTGGGAACCAATGCTGGTTTGCTCGTATCCACAAACGGGGGAGACACATTCACCGATGCGGGAGTTCCCGGCATTCCTACTGGTAAACGCATTGCCTCCTTCGCGGGCGCGAAACAGGATGGGATCATCCGTCTCTTTGCCCTTGTAGCGGAGAGCGTATATGGCGGTATCCCACCCGAGGATTTTTTTTACCCCCATCAAGATGTTTACGTACTCGATTGGGGACAAACCGCCTGGCAACTCAAGAACGGCGGACTTCCCACCGAGGAGGGCTATGGTCTCGCCTTTGTGGGAATGGCTCAGAACGACATCACCACCGCCTATGTCTCGGGGCAGACCCCTGATGAACAACCCATGATCTATAAGACAATCAACGGGGGGGATTCTTGGGACAGAGCCCTGGATGTGAACAACAATGGAAATGTCTACACCGGCTGGGCGGGCCACCAAGGCGACCGTCAATGGTCCTATGGCGGTGGCACCACTGGATTCTGTGTCTGCCCCAACGACAAAAACCGCGCGGCCTTCACCGACTATGGCTTTCTTCATCTGACCACGGATGGAGGTACCACTTGGCATCAGGCTTATGTGAATCCGGGAGATGAGAATCCCACTGGTTCAGCTATTCCGAAGGGGAAGGCTTATCATGGCGTTGGATTGGAGAACACCTCCTGCTGGTGGCTCCACTGGTCCAATCCGGAGGATGTGTTCGGTTGTTATACCGATATCCGTGGTGTCAGGAGCGAGGATGGTGGAGACTCCTGGTCGTTCAATTATACCGGCCATACCGAAAACACCGCCTATTGCTGCCTTCAACCTCCAGGCTCGAACACGTTGTACCTTGCCACTTCCTCCGTGCATGACATCTACCAGAGCACTTATCTGACCGACTCAAGGATCGATGGAGGCTCTGGGCGTGTTCTGCAATCCACCGATGGGGGAAAGACATGGACAGTCAACCATGATTTCGGCCACCCGGTGATCTGGCTGGCCTCGGATCCCACTCATCCCGCGCGAGTCTACGCCAGCGTGGTTCACAGCTCTCAAGGCGGGATCTATGTTACGCAAAATATCGAAGCGCCTGGTGGAGCGGTCTGGACCAAGGCGGCCAACCCGCCACGAACTGAGGGGCATCCCTTCAACATCCATGTCCTTCCGGATGGGAAAGTGATCTGCACCTACTCTGGGCGCCGCACAAGTAGCGGTTTCACCGCCAGCTCCGGTTTCTTCGTCAGTTCCAACCAGGGAAGCAGTTGGGAGGACCGTAGCGACCCAGGGATGCACTATTGGACCAAAGATATCACGGCCGATCCGAGTGATCCCTCCGGGAACACATTGTATGTGGGAGTCTTCAGCGGTTGGGGAGGCCCTTCCAACGACTTGGGCGGGTTATACAGGACAATCAATCTGGGTCAGTCCTGGGAACGTGTCCTGACACTCCACAGGGTCACTTCCTGCAGTCTAAATCCATCCAATCCAAATGAGGCCTATGTGACCACCGAGACGGAGGGACTCTGGCATACAAGCAACCTTCACGCCACGACACCGGTCTTCGAGAGAGTGGAAACTTATCCCTTCCGTCAACCAGAAAGAGTCTTCTTCAACCCTTATGACCTGAATGAAATCTGGGTGACCAGCTTCGGAAATGGGATCCGGATTGGGACAATGGAGGGAGGAACTGGGGTTTGCGGGTGGAGGATGTATTGAGAGTCTGTTGCCTAACCGAGGATTATGCCATACGCCGTGGATTCCCGCGAAGGCGGGAATCCACGGGCCTTCTCAAAAAAAGAATCCCGATCTCTTTAGTCCAAATACTCCCTCAGTTTCCGGCTGCGCGTCGGGTGGCGTAATTTCCGCAGGGCCTTGGTTTCGATCTGGCGGACACGTTCACGAGTCACTCCGAACTTATTGCCCACCTCCTCGAGAGTACGAGGATATCCATCTCCAATTCCAAAACGAAGACGGATCACTGTCTCTTCACGTTCCGTGAGCGTCGACAGGATATCCTCCAGCTGCGATTGCATGATATTGTCCGTGGTCGCGGTCGAGGGAGATATCACTTTGGTGTCCGGAATGAAATCCCCGAAGCTGGTGTCTCCTTCATCGCCGATTGGAGTTTCCAGAGCCACTGGCTGTTGCGAGATCTTAAAGACCGCGCGCACCTTCTCCGGCGGCATGTCCATCCGCTCAGCGATTTCCTCCGGAGTCGGTTCGCGTCCCAATTCTTGCACCAAACGGCGGCTGACCCGGGTCATCTTGTTGATCGTCTCGATCATGTGCACTGGGATCCGGATGGTTCGAGCCTGATCCGCGATGGCGCGTGTCACCGCCTGGCGGATCCACCAAGTCGCATAGGTCGAGAACTTGTAACCGCGGCGGTACTCGAATTTGTCTACCGCACGCATTAAGCCAATGTTCCCCTCCTGGATCAGATCCAGGAATTGCAGTCCCCGGTTGGTGTATTTCTTGGCAATGCTGACCACCAAACGTAAGTTGGCTTCCACCACCTCATTCTTGGCCGAGCGGGCCACCTCTTCTCCAAGTTCAATCTCTTTATCGACACGTCTCAGGTCCTCATAACTCATCCCGGAGATCTCCTCGCACTCACGTAGACGAGCCTCTAGGTTCTCAATCTCATCTCTTTCCCGGAAAAGAATGGTACGGTCTTTTTTGAGACGTTCCTCGATCGCGGTTTTCCGGGTGCGGGAACCATGCGGGGGAATTTCCTTTAAGGCAGTTTTGAATGAGGCGATACTCATATTGTAAGGTTTGAGGCGCCGGTCAAAAGCTTCCAGCCGGTCAACTAGTTCCGTGGCCTTATGGCATTCATTGCGAATGCTGGCGGCGATTTCTCCAAGGTGCTCATGGTCAAAGCGCATGTTGATGAGGATATGTCCGGCTCGCTCCTCTTCCTTGCGGATGTCCCGGATGGTTTTGTTTCGTTTGGCCACCAGAAGTTTGGGTTCTTTCAGATTTCTGTTCTGCCTCAGGATCTTACCCACGGTTGGAACCAGCTGTTTGAATTTACTTTTCAAATCTTCCAGAGTCCGTTCCTTGTCAAGCTCACCATCCTCCTGGTGGGTGACATAATTCTGTAGAAGATCTTCAAATTTATATTTCTCCTGCTCCTCCTGCGGTGATTCCTCAGCGGATTGTTCACCCTCTTCCGTGGGGATCTCCACCTCAACTTGCGGATTAGCCTCGTAAACCATCTGGTTTTCCAGGCCTTCAATCCATTTCTGGATCTGATTAAGGGTAATTTTGGACCAAGCGATTGCACGGCATACCTTGAAGCGTCCATCCTCGATCTTCTTGGCCAGAAGAACCTCCTCTTCCCGGTTGAGAAGCTGGACACGTCCCATTTCACGGAGGTAAAGGCGGACAGGATCATCCACGCGGGTTCGCTCGGTCACCGTACGAGGCGCCAAGGGATCACGTTCCACTACTACCTGACGGGCCGAAGCCTTAGCACGCTTTTCGTCGGTATAAGTGTCCTGGATGGGAATCTTGCGATCCTCAAGGAACTTGTGGATCCGGTCCAATTCCTCAACAGTCACCAGATCTTCGGTCAGAACACGATTCAGATCATCGTAAGTGAGATAACCCTGGTTTTTGTGGATCTCCAGAAGCTTTTCGGTTTCCCGGGTAATCCCCGCATCCTGAGCTGTGTTTATACGGATTCCGGATCTGGTTTCAGTGGACTTTGAGGCGGTTTGGGACTTCTTGGGTTTCACTGCTTGAGAGGTCTCACGAGAAGTGGATGACTTGGCTTCCTGTGCGGTTGCCTTACGGTTCTTTTTTGCTTCGGGGACACTCCCAGTTTTGGCGGCGCCACGCTTCTTCCTGGTTTTTTCCACATTCTGCGCCGAGGATCCAGCCCCTTTCTGGTCACTGGCATCCTTCTTACGGTTCGTTTTGGCACTCACCATCTCTTCTTATCCAACCTCCCTGCTCCTTGAAAGGAGCATGTCTCTTTGCTTGACCAATTCAGTTAACCGGTGTGCGATCTGGTTGACTCTGTCCCAGTCCTGGGCACGCTCAGCGGAGACGAACGCCACCTTGCAACGTTCAACTTCTCTTTCCAGCTGAATGCCCTTCAAGGTATCCGTATAATCTGTCAAAGCGCGAAGAGGATCCTCGGGGAACCATTCCTCCCGGAGCATCGCCTCCACCTCCCAGACGATGGGATCCTGTTTTTTTTCGGACCACATTTTCCTCGCCGAACTTGCCCCATTCTTTAGGTAAACCTCCAGGAAGAGGGCAAGGTCATCCTCCCGCTGAGGTTTGCGAAGAACTTCCAAAGCACCCTCGAGGTGTTTCCGCGCCTGAGTGTGTGAGGCAAAGGCCTCACCCAGTGCCTCCTGTATTCTACCCTCATTCTGAAGAAGCAAGACATACAGACCCTTGCGTGCTTCCCTTTCAAGGTTTGGTTCCTGAGTTGCCTCGCCAGACACGCCCGGTCCGGTCTGGGGACCCGTCTCAACTTGGCTGCTCCTCGGAACCGCCCTTTTCAGGCGCGAACGATCGTAATCTTGTCTCAATAAATCGTGGGGAACTCCGATTCGTTCGGCGAGTTCCTTGAGCCTGATCTCCACTTGGGTATACGATTGCATTCCAGAGATCGATTCAAAAACCCGTGCGGTCACCCTGCGGATCTTCTCAGGGCTATCCAATCCGATTTCCTCAGCCAGTCCATCCACAAGGTATGTGAAGGAAGGTGGAGCGGACTCCAGAAGATCCCTCATGTCCTCGCGGGGATGGGAAAGGAGAAACTCATCCGGATCCTGCCCGGCGGGTAGATGCGCAACACGCACCACGATCCCCAGATCCCAAGTCTGTTGGAGGCTACGCATCGCCGCGGCATGACCCGCCTTGTCACCATCAAAGAGAAGTACCAGTTCCTCACAAAGCCGCTCCAAAACCGTCAGGTGGTCCTCGGTGAGCGCGGTCCCCATGGGGGCGACGGTCTCCTCAAAACCACATGCATGCATCCGCAATACATCGAAATAACCCTCGACCACAATCGCTCGTTTCCGTTCACGAATCGGATTGCGTGCCTGATGGAGTCCATAGAGGACACGCCCTTTTTTGAAGAGATCGGTCTCGGGGGTGTTCATGTATTTCGCCTGCGAATTCCCTGACAGGTCACGTCCCGCGAAAGCGATGATCTCTCCCGCTGCATTGTGGATTGGAAAGATCAGGCGGTTACGGAAGAAGTCCCGGAATCCGGTGCCATTGTCACGCTGACGGATGAGACCCTGCTGCGAGGCAATCCCAAGAGTCTCCGGATTAGAACCCAACGATTGTGCAAGGCTATCCCAGCTATCGAGGGCATATCCAAGTCCAAAGCGGTCTGAAAGATGGGTATCGATTTCCCTTTTCATCAGGTATTCCCTGGCGATGACTCCCCTGGATGGATTCCGGAGATTGGCCCGGAAATGAGACTGGCATTGATTGAGAACCTCATAGCGGCTTTGACGGGATTGACGGACGCCTGAGCGGGAACGAGGGGGCTCCATGCCCACCCGTTTGGCCAGCTGCTCAAGGGCTTCCTGAAAGCTCAATCCATCCCTTTCCATCAGAAAAGTGATCGCATCGCCACCTTTCTTGCAACCAAAACAGTGGAAAAAACCAGGTTTGGCTCCATCACTGGGGTAGACATGAAAGGACGGCGTTTTCTCGTTGTGGAATGGACACAAGCCTTTATAGCTGCGTCCAGCCCGGGTGAGCTTCAGATATGCACCCACCAGGTCCACCAGATCCACGCGGAGAAGGATATCCTGAATCTCGTGGTCTCCGGCCATTCCTACTCTTTAAGAGACTCCAGTCGTTTATTAGTTAGCGATTTGGTGTCAGAAGCTCGACATCAGCCCATTGGGCTCGCGGGGGAATATCAAGTTGGAGCCTTTTTCCCCCAGTGGAAACAACAGGTGAGTCTGCCGGTTCGATTAGTCTCAAAACACTCCATCGACACTGATCTACCTTCCCGCTCGTTTCCGCCGGAAGCGTGGTGGAAGCCCATCCAGACTCCAGCACTTATCGGCCTCCTCCCTTCCATTCCGAAGGAAGACTCTCATCTTTCCATCCGTAATTGGCCAAAAAAGGGAAGAATCTGCAAAAGAGAAGTTTATCAAGGATTCCTGAATGAGGCAACAGGCAGTCAGATCCTCATGGGTGTGCATTCCCATAAGATCATTATACTTCTGCCTCGAAAATACCCCTGTTGTATGGGGCTTGCACCACCGTTGGGTTGGGACATTCAGCTCACCCACAAGTTGAACTCCGCCGGGAGGTCACGGCGGAATATCGCCGTGTGGGAGTGCAACTCCTGGACCAGTTGGTGTGGTCTGGACCAGCTAATAGGGCCTGTTTTCATGATTTGTGGGTGCCGGAAACCGGCATGGGAGACTATCCTCCATTCGGATAGACCTTTTTCAGGAGGACACTCATCGCTGAAAATCCAGCCACACAGATAAAAGCCCATACAAATGGCCATGCAGCCCATCCCTGGACCCAGGTCACAACAGACAGGAGAGCACCCATCAAACCCAGAACACCAGTACCCCACACCGCGAGGAGAGCGCCGATGGATTCGGTATGAGGGGGATTCGACATCCGTTCCCGGACATAACGCCAGCCTGGTCCGGGCGGACGGACACGGCGGTAGAAGTCCTCCAACTTGGCTTTCCCGGTAGGTGGAGTCAGGAGAGTGACAACGAAGAAAACCAAGGTGGTTCCGATCATCGGCAGGAGCAACCGCTGCCCAAAGGTCTCCCACCCCTTCAGGCCCTCCGCCGTTGACCAGATTCCATATCCCGGCAAGAACGCGAGCGGGCTATCCGGAGAACTCCCCGCCATGACGAACTGGACATAAGCCCCAATGATAGGTGACGCGATATAAGCCGCGATCTCCGACCAGATGTTGGTCCGCCACCACAACCACCTCACCAGGTAGACCATCACGGCGCCAGTCAGAAGCGGTGGAACAGTCAGCATGATCTCAGCGAGTGAGCTAAATTGCAGACACAACACACCGCCAAAGACCGCGATGAAGAGACTCGCCAGACGCGCCACCCACACCAACTGATGCTGTCCCGCCTTGGGATTGAGGTAACGCTTGTAGACATCATTGACCAGGTAAGAACCACCCCAGTTCAGGAGCACGCTGACAGTGGACATAAAAGCCGCGAACAGCGAGGCCACCATGAGGCCCAACAGTCCCTTCGGCATCAGGTGTTTGATCATCGCTGGAAAAGCTTGTTCGGATTCCTTGATTCCGGCGTCTTGATTGGTGGCACCCAGAACCAGAACCGATGCCAGTCCTGTAAGAAACCACGGTAAACCATTAAGAGCATAATAGCACACCGAGTAGAAGACATAGGTTAGCGAGGCATCGCGTTCGCTCTTGCAGGCAAGGACACGCTGTCCCTGGTGGGCGGCCGAGGAGGCCTGCGAGGCGCCATAGACAATGATCCATCCCAAGGCCAAGGGAAGCGACAAGATCAACTCACCCGAGGAGCGGACAATCTCCTTGCCATTCGGAATGAAATGCAGATCGGAGCCGGAATATCCTTGAATGGCGGCCAAGCCTTGACGAAGTCCCTCGGCCCCGCCACAAGACTTGATGGCCGCATAGGCCAGGTAAAGGCTTCCCGCCGTGGCAATGAGATATTGAAACATATCGGTCATCACCACCCCCCACATCCCGGAAGCCATGGAATAGAGGGTCACCACTCCTAGGAGCACGATGACTGACCACATCTGCTGCGTGGGATCGGTATATCCCATCACGGTGGCGATGATCTGCTGCATTCCCTTGGTAACCCATCCCATGGTGAGAGCGGCCACAAAAAGACCGAAGTAAAGCGCGAGAAAGGCACGAAAGGGGCCGGGAGTGGATCCACTATAGCGGAGCTCGATAAACTCGGCGTCGGTAATCACCTGAGTCCTTCGGACCAAGGGAGCAAAGACAGCCGCGGCCAACATGGCTCCAAACATCGGAAAGAGAAACAGCCAACCCGCGCTCAGGCCAGCTTCACGAACATTCCCGCAGTGAAACAGCGGAGTATCCGAGGCAAACATGGTGGCCACCATCGAACTACCCGCCATCCACCACGGTAATGCTCTCCCCGCTAGAAAAAACTCCTCAATACTCTTCCCCGCGCGCCCCGAGAACATGAGTCCCACCATAATCGTAACTACAAAATAAACGGCGATCACCACCCAATCCAAAAAAGTCACAACCCACCTCCTGCATGGGAATCAAGAAACAGTCATACCTTCACAGCCTTTTGTGGGCCAAGAACCATTCAATTGTTTCTTACATTTTATGGAGCCACCATGGATTCACACTTTCGCGGGAATGACATATGCAAATTTGTCTTTTTAAGTATGTTATTTCCTCAAAGGCGGAAATCCGTGGGCGAACAAGACCCTTATTACAACTCAGAGGGTTTAGCTATCGAACATGGCAGCCTTCAGCACACGAATGGCCTCGGCGCAATCCGCGAATCCCCATACATTCCGCCCAACCGTGGAACCAGCCGCTCCTGTCTTGACGACATCACGGATCATGGCGGCCGCCTGCTCCAGTGTTTCGCACTTGGGTCCACCCGCGGTGACGACAGGAACGGGGGTCACTGACACAATATCCCGGAAGGAATCGATGTCGCCGGTATAGGGAACCTTGATCACATCCACTCCCATCTCCAAGCCGATGCGGACCGCATAGGCAATATCCTCGGCCGAGTTGCTGATCCGGTTCTTCTCACCCAAGATGAGAGGATAGATGTGCGAGACCACTGGAAGACCTATGCGATCCGCTCTGCTCACGACATCCGCAAGGTGTCTTACCTGCATCGCTTCGGTCGTGCCCTTCAAGCAGATCGAGACCGCGATTGCATCGGCCCCCAAAGCCAGAATCTCTTCAACCTCCCCATGCGGGGCGAAATAGTTGTCATCTGGACGCACAGCCAATTGTTGAATGATGACAGGAACACACCCCGCGTGTGGCGGCATGAAACGTTTCGCTATCCCACGTGTCATCGTGATGGAATTCGGTCCTCCCGCAACGATTTTCGCGAGAGTCTCCTGCATATTCTTCAGACCACAGGGCATATCCACTGGGTAGTTGATAAAGTGATCCACCGCCACGGCCAGAATTCTGCCCGAAGGATGGCTGAATATGCGATTCATACGGGTCATTTTTCCCAGGCTACTCATTTCACATTCTCCTTTGGAGCCATTCCATGTAGCTCACATGATGTCCATTCACTGTATTGATGCAGAAGGCTTGAAGCCCAATAGATCGATGGGGGTTTGATAGAGCGTTTGACTCGCGATGTTCAACGCCTCTGCCATTGTGTACTGTCCCTGGAGAACTTTCCCCGCCAACACTTCCGCGAGAAGGCGCCGCACCAACAACAGTTTTCCATAAACCCACTCGGCACAGTAAGCATCCGAGAAGAATCCCACCTGTTTGTTTGTGGGAAGCATATCGAGCCGTTCCTCCATCACACGCCGAATGATGGGCGGGAAGAAATTATGCCACCAGTAACCAGATAGAGACAAATTCGGCAGCTCCCGGCACAGAGTGATCATGGATTGATTGGCGTGG
>CAZORO010000128.1:0-211 GCA_964581845.1 uncultured bacterium | reverse complement strand
TCATGTCCCCCACCTGGCGGATGGTTGTCTGCGATAAGCGGCTTCCGGTCTCGAAGGGAAGGGGTTCCGCGCCGAAACTGAATTGGAAGACGATATGTCTGGCGCTCTCCTCCATCCTCGAGAGAAAGGCCTCGTTGATATAGGAGGCATAGACACTTCGTTCTTTCTCCCCCGCTTGACCTCTCCGCTTCAAAGCCTGCTCCATTTCGTC
>CAZORO010000127.1:9147-11381 GCA_964581845.1 uncultured bacterium | reverse complement strand
ATTGCTGTAATTGTTCGAGAGTTTTGGTGGCATCCGCTATCTTCCTTTCCGCGTTAAACAAAAACACCCAAGAGGGCGGCTCTTGGGTGTTCGGCTTCACCCATTCATGTTTCCCTACTATCATGCCCAAAGCAAGCGGAGATGAACAGAGGAGGACTTGACAAATCGCAAAATTTTCTTGCGGGTTCTTTTAACCTTCGAGACATGCGGTTGAAACTCGCCTTTTCTGATTCACAAGCCGGCCCGGGGCCGGGCCGCGCATAAGAGGAGGAACGAATGAAGACGATTAATATTGGTGGTCTGGAGGAACATGTGGTGGACAGGGCTGACTGGCCCATCGAGAAGGCGCGCGAGGCATTGAAGAACGAGACCATCGCGATTCTTGGCTATGGAGTTCAAGGACCAGCGCAAGCTCTGAACCTGCGCGACAATGGCTTTAAGGTGATTGTCGGACAGGCCCAGGAATACAAACGTGAGTGGGACAAGGCCATCGCGGATGGCTGGAAACCGGGCGAAACCCTCTTCTCGATCGCCGATGCCACTGAACGGGGCACCATTGTGCAATACCTTCTTTCAGACGCTGGTCAGAAAGCGGTTTGGCCAACGGTCAAGGCCCATTTGAAGAAGGGGGATGCGCTCTATTTTTCGCATGGTTTCAGCATCGTGTTCAAGGATCAAACCGGCGTGATCCCGCCACCGGATATCGATGTGATCCTGGTGGCTCCGAAGGGATCGGGAACCACGGTGCGCCGTCACTTCTTGGAGGGACGCGGCATCAACAGCAGCTACGCCGTCTTCCAGGATGCCACCGGGCGGGCCTTGGATCGTACCATTGCTCTGGGCATTGGCATCGGTTCGGGATACCTCTTCGAGACCACCTTCGAGAAAGAGGTGTGGAGCGATCTCACTGGAGAGCGTGGAGTCCTCATGGGCGCCATCTATGGGTTGTTCCTGGCACAATACGAGGTCCTTCGTGAGAACGGCCACTCCCCATCCGAGGCCTTCAATGAGACGGTCGAGGAGGCTACCCAGAGCTTGTACCCGCTGGTCGGAGAGAATGGGATGGATTGGATGTATGCCAACTGCTCGGCCACCGCTCAACGTGGCGCGCTGGATTGGTTCAAGAAGTTCCATGATTGCAGCAAACCGGTATTCGAGGAACTCTACAACGCGGTGAAGACGGGTAAGGAAACCGCCCGGGTGCTCGAAGCCAACAGCCGTCCCGACTACCAACAGCAGCTCGCCAAGGAACTCGCTGAAATCCGTGAGTCCGAGATGTGGCGTGCGGGCGAGGTGGTCCGGTCTCTCAGGCCCGAGAGGCAGTAGAGAAAACTTTTCCAAAAGGTCCTACAAGGTCCAAATAGCAGAGCCCAACCAAATAGCGGAGCCCAACCAAATAGCTGGCCCCGGAGTTGCACTCCGGGGCCGGGTCACAATGGAATGTGGCCCTCCAAAGAACCGTCCAATCCCCAGGAGATGAACGTTCTGTTTTCGAGGCGATTGAAATGAAACATCATGATTTCGAGGATCTGCTCACCAGTATCCGCCAAGCCGGGAAGATCCGGCGTGGAGAAGCCAAAGCCTCGCGCTCCTTCGAGTTCAAGCCAGAGGATGTAAAATCTATCCGGCGCAAACTAGATAAATCTCAATCGGAGTTTGCGTTAATGATTGGAGTGAGCGTATCAACACTTCAGAATTGGGAACAAGGAAGGCGTCATCCGGAAGGACCCGCCAAAGCGCTCCTCAGGATTGCGGCGAAGAGACCTGACGCGCTTAATGAATCGTTGGGGTAACGGGATACTTGCTAGCTTTACTCCATCGGTTTTTTCCAGTTCCAGATTCCCGCTTTTACTTTCATACCAAGGAAAAAGGCCCAAGAAATTTCACTCCTGGGCCTTCGCATTGTGAGGAGGGTTTCATGCCCTCTCAAAATTTAATTTCAGACAATCAGTTGCTCAGTACTGAGTCCAATCCTGGACAGCGGTTGTGTCCTTAAGGACGGACCGGGAAATGAAATCAGCGCCCAATGGAGTCTCCAGCTTGTTCCCAATGGCCATTTCGAAGAGAAAATTCAAACCATAGTCAGTGCCTTTAAAGCCATCAAAATAGGCATTGGGAACATCCGCTCCGGTGTTCAAGGGTGAATTTTGCCAAGCCCAATGACCTGGTTGCCCTGTGTCCGGAGGGGTACCCCACACCGGTTGATCGGTATGGATCAGATATTGTCCAGGAGG
>CAZORO010000127.1:1886-9137 GCA_964581845.1 uncultured bacterium | reverse complement strand
TCAAGTTTGTTAGTCCCATTGTCGGGGTAGTCCAAGAAGGTTTGCTGTCCGAGAGGGGTTCCACTCAATGTAGTCTGATAGTCGGTGTTCCATTCATACAGGGTCATCGTGTATCCGGCACCTCGACCCGGCGGACCCCATGAGGGACTTTTCATACCCACACCATATATTGTCTCAGCGGTTTCAAACGTTTGCCCCATTGATGAATAACTAGCAAAGTTCACGGCACTCCAACTACCACCACCGCTGGTGAATGGGTAAGACCAAGTCATATATGTCGTTCCTTGCGGTACACCATTCAGATAGGCCTCACCGTCTTGATAACCACTAGAGGTATTCATCCACGCACCAACGGTCAGGTCAGCTGTGAGACTGGTGGGATCCGACATCTCCCAGAAATAGACACCTGCTGGGAGAGTGGTGTCACTTACCACCGCATCCCAGAAGTTATCAATGACCTCCGTATGGACAGCGGTTGCTATCGGGGTCTGCGCCACTGTGGTCGCATAGTCTGTATTCCAGTTGTATAGTTTGATGGTGAATCCTTTAATTCCATTGGTGTTCCACGCCGGGCAACTCACTTCAACGCCATCTAAGGGTTGGGTGGCGGTGAAGCGCTGGCCAATTTTGGGATAGGAGGTCAAGGTAATAGCGACATCCGCTCCACCCGTGAAGAAGTTCTCTACTGTCGTATAGGGACGCGGGTATGCCGTTCGAATCCCGACATCAAACACAAGACCGGCGACAACTTCACCATTCATGAAAGCGGCAGTGGTTGGGTCTACAAAAAAATTCGAGTCGGACCATCCCCAATGCCCGCAAGCTCCGGAGCCTGATACACCTTCGTCTGTCACCAGAAGATAAGTTCCCGCTGGAACAGCGGCGGTTAACATGAGTTCTGGATTGGAGTTATCGGCATAATTGACAATGGATGCCTCACCAAGAACGGCTCCTGCAACACTCGTGGCGTAATCGGTATTCCATGCAAACAGCCGCATCCGGAACCCGGCGCCTGTACCGGACCACGATGGACTTCCAATTCTAACTCCATCAAACTCCATGGATGTAACAAAAGTCTGCCCCAAGGATCCTGTATCTTGCGGACTGTGCTGGGTCGGTGTCCATGTCCCAGTCTGATCTTGATCATAGAGGCGATCCCAAAGGTATTGGTATCCTGCGGCATTGGCTCCCGCCAAGCCAAAAATCATTCCAACCACAACAATCATCAAACAAAGTACTTTGGGTGACTTCATTGTGTTCAACCTCCCCTGTGTGGGTATCGGCAAACTGAAAGGCCCCGTGAGACGGGGACCTTCATCTGAGGCCGCGGGGCGGCACTCAGTCGTCTGTAGAAGAACCTAGGCATTCCTCGATGCCTCTGTTTCACCCCCTTTCGGGTGCCATGAAGGAATAGTTCTTTGAGAAAATAGTCTTAGCACCAAGTAAAGACAAAACTGAATAAAGAGAGGATACCAGAAGAAGATTTTCTGTCAAGAAAAATTTTCTAGAATACCGGTTTACGTCTTGAAGAATACTAAAAACGATTAAAGCAGCCCCTTAGCCCTTAATTCAGACGTGGCGGCCTCGAACCGATCCTCCGCAACGATCTGGCTGGACCACTCCACTAGCTCACGAAGCCCCTCCTCAAAGGTTACTTTCGGCAACCACCCAAGAAGCCGTTGAATCTTGGAGGTATCCGCGAAGCAGTGACGCACATCTCCCTTCCGGAATTCGCCCTGGATGTCTGGTTCGATGTCCTTGCCACACAACCTTGCCAGCATCCATCCAATCTCGGCGATACCAATCGGATTGCCACAACCTACATTCAGGCTTTGGTAATCGACCGCCGGGCTGTCCTTGATGAGAGCAAGCACTTCCACCACATCATGGACCGAGATGAAGTCCCGGGTCTGATTCCCATCCTCATAGACCACAGGTCTCTGGTTGTTCTTGAGCCGGCTCAGGAAGATGGCGGTCACACCGGTGTAGGGGTTGGAGAGTGATTGCCGTGGGCCATAGACATTGAAAAAGCGGGTCGCCACCGCTGGGATGGAGTAGGTCTTTCCGATCATGAGGGTCATCGCCTCTTGATGGGTTTTGGTCATCGCATAGATGGTGTTCCCATCATAAGGTTCCGTTTCCGGGGTGGGGATGGGACGGAGAGATTCACCGGTTCGTGGGTGACGGGGTTCCCAGTCAGCTCTCTCCATCTGTTCCACCGGACGAAGACCGGGACGGACATGTTCACCCGTGCTTGGGGCCTCATATAAGCCTTCCCCATAGCTGGTCATGCTGGCTGCCACAATGATTTTCCGGACTGGATTTTTTTCGTTCACCAGGATATCGAGGAGGCGGGCGGTACCATGAGTGTTGGTGTCAACATAGTGGTCGATCCGGTATTGAGACTGCCCGACCCCCACTGCCGAGGCAAGGTGGTAGATGACATCCGAGCGGAAAACCAAGCTTTGGAGGAGATCCCGGTCGAGGATATTCCCATGGATGAACTCGGCATGGGGGTTGAGGTGCTCCGGTTTCCCATGGGGATGCACCTGGGGATCGAGAGAATCCAGGATCGTCACTTTCTCTCCGCGTTCCACGAGTAAATCCACTAGAAATGATCCAATAAACCCCGCTCCGCCAGTCACCAAAATCCGCTCGGAAGCCATCGTTATAAAATCCTCTCAATCCAGAAATGCCATTCCCGGAAAGGCTAAACGCCCAAGGGCCATGGGACAATCCCACACCACAGGTCTATTCATTTGAGTAAAACCGTTTCCTATAATCCCATGGGTGAGGGGAGTTCCTTCACATGAGCAGATACTGACCCCCCACCCCAACCCTCCCCCACAAGGGGGGAGGGGGATAAACGCTCCCTCTCCCCTTGCTTTCATGCGCGAGTGCATGATGAAGAGGGAGGGGTGGGGGGGGAAATGTTTCCACGACATTGAATAAAAGACTGCTCCAGCAAACTTAAATAAAGAGAACTGTGAGACTGAACATGTTTGAAAATGTAACCATGGCGCCGCCGGATTCGATCCTCGGATTGACTGAAGCCTTCAAGAAGGATCCGAATCCAAAAAAAATCAATCTTTCCGTGGGAGTTTATAAGGACGAGAATGGCGAGACTCCCATCTTCAACACGGTCAAGAAGGCCGAGGAGAAGCTCCTCCGCTCGGAGAAGTCGAAGAGTTACTTGAGCATCGAAGGAAGCCCTGAGTATGGAAGGGCAGTCCAAGACCTGGTCTTTGGTGAAGGTCACGAAGTTCTCTCTTCAAAAAGGGTTGTGACCGCTCAAACACCGGGAGGAACCGCTGCCTTACGAGTCGCTGGGGATTTCATTAAGAATGCCTTCCCCTCCGCCAAGATCTGGATGAGTGAGCCCACCTGGCCCAACCATCCGGGTATTTTCAGGTCAGCGGGATTGGAGGTGGGAACCTATCCCTACTTTAACGCCGCCACAAACAACCTGGCCTTTGATTCAATGCTGGCGGCGATGAAAACCTTCAAAAAGGGGGATGTGGTTCTCCTACATGGCTGTTGTCACAATCCCACCGGGATCGATCCCTGGCATGAACAATGGACTAAGATCACGGATGTAGTCGCTGAACGCCAGTTGCTACCCCTGGTGGATTTCGCTTACCAAGGTCTGGCGGATGGGATGCGCGAGGACGCAGAGGGTGTTCTGGAGCTTTGCCGTCCCGGCGCTGAACTCCTCATCGCCAGTTCCTTTTCCAAGAACTTCGGGCTTTATAACGAACGAGTAGGAGCACTCACCGCGGTGGCTTCCACGGAAGAGGATGCCCAGAGAGTGCTGAGCCAAATCAAGACCGCGATCCGCGCGAACTACTCGAATCCCCCCTCGCATGGCGGAGCGATTGTGGCCACCATCCTCGGCGATGCCCAGCTCAAGAAGGAGTGGGAGCAGGAGGCCACTGAGATGCGTAGCCGCATCAATGCGATGCGGGAGCTTTTTGTAAAAACACTCCGCGCTAAAGGAGTTAAGCAGGACTTCTCCTTCATCATCCGTCAACGCGGGATGTTCTCATTCTCTGGGCTCAACAAGGATCAAGTCGAACGATTGAAGAAGGAATTCGGGATTTATGTGGTCGGATCGGGAAGAATCAACGTAGCGGGCATGACCCGCGCCAACATGGATACGTTATGTGAAGCGGTAGCCAAGGTACTGGAATGACAATCCGTGAAGAAATCACCGCCAAGCGGAGTCAAATTCTGGAGATCGCCAAACGGTATGGGGCTTACAATGTCCGTCTTTTCGGTTCAGTGGCTAGAGGAGACGCCGGACCGGAAAGCGATATTGATTTCCTCATCAATCTGGAACCAGGACGGAGCTTGTTGGACCACATCGCCTTGAAGCAAGACCTTGGGGATCTACTTCACAGGAAGGTGGATATCGCCAATGAAAAGGGACTCCATTGGTTCATTCATGACCAGGTTCTCAGTGAATCAGTGCCGGTATGAAAAGTGACCGTCTTTACCTCATCCATATCCGGGAGGCTCTTCAGCGCATCATGGAATACACATCTGAAGGCCCCGAGGTATTCAGAGTTGATCCGAAGACAAGGGATGCGGTGGTTCGAAATTTTGAGGTGATTGGAGAAGCAACCAAGCGACATTCCGAGGAGACAAAGAGGCTCTGCACCGAGATCCCTTGGCGAAGATTAGCGGGCTTCCGGGACATTCTCATCCATCGATATGATGGGATTGATGTGGATGTGGTCTGGCGCATGGTCGAAGATGAAACACCAGTCCTCGCGTCTCAGATCAAAGCACTTCTTGAACGCAAGATCTAAACAAAATTTATGTCTGCCTCTCCTCAATTCCCCATCCTCCCCCAGCCTGATCCCACCGCTTGTGGACCGACCTGTCTCCATGCGGTCTACAGATACTACGGCGACCAGTTGGATCTCCCCGGAGTCGTAAACGATGTGGCTCAGCTCCAAACCGGAGGAACTCTGGCCGTTTTTCTTGCTTGCCATGCCTTACGCCGGGGTTACCACGCCACCATCTACACCTACAACCTTCAGGTGTTCGACCCCACCTGGTTCGAGAACTCTAACGTCTCCCTGGTGGATAAATTAAGAGCTCAAGGCAAAGCCAAGAAGCGGTGGAAGCTGCGCCGTGCCACCAAAGGTTATCTCGAATTTATGGAGTTAGGCGGTCAACTCTGTTTTGAAGACCTGACTCCGAACCTGATTGAGAGCTACCTTGCATCCTCCAAGCCCATCTTGACCGGCTTGAGCGCTACATACCTTTACCGGAGTCCACGTGAGTATGGAACAGAAATGGTGGATGATGATGTCAGGGGAGATCCCTCTGGCCACTTCGTGGTCCTGTGTGGGTATGACAAGGATACAGGAACAATCCTGGTGGCGGATCCCTTGCAGCCCAATCCTCTCTCCGAGAGTCACATCTACGGCATCGCCGTGGAACGAGTTATTTGCGCCATTCTTCTCGGTATTCTCACCTATGATGCCAACCTGCTGATTATCGAACCGAACCGCTGATCTATCCCCATGCCGATCCTTTTCGTTGTCAACAAGCCTCGTAACTGGCCGCTGAATGTACCTGGAGTTGAGGTGGTTTCCGCTCGTGATTACCTGACCGAACCACGCTTTCCCCAAAGCCGTAAGGTTAAGGTCTTCAATCTGTGCCGTTCCTACCGCTATCAGAGCCTGGGGTACTATGTTTCTCTTCTAGCCAGCGCCCGTGGACACCGTCCTCTTCCCAGCATTGCCACGATTCAGGACATGAAGTCAGTCAGTATCATCCGGCTTGTTTCCGAGGAATTAGAGGAGTTGATCCAATCTTCGCTTCAATCCGTTCAATCGAACAGCTTCACCTTGAGTGTCTACTTCGGGCGAAATCTCGCTAAACGTTATGATCGTTTGAGTTCCCAGCTCTTCAAACTCTTTCAGTCTCCACTTCTGCGGGCTGAGTTTGTTTATGAAGATGACCAATGGCAACTCACCAGCATCCGCCCGATCCCCGCCAATGAGATTCCCGTGAACCACCGTCCATTTGTCATCGAGGCGGCGACAAGGTATTTCGAGAATGGCGGCCCGGCTGCGCCAAAGAAGTCCCGCACACGTTTTGATCTGGCGATTCTCTACAATCCTGAGGAGAAGGATCCACCATCGAATCCCAAGGCCCTTCAGAGATTTATACGTGCCGCGCAAAGGTTGGGTCTTTCCGCGGAGCTGATCGAGAAGGAGGATTATGGGCGTATCCCCGAGTATGACGCGCTCTTCATCCGGGAAACCACCAATGTCACCCATCATACTTACCGCTTCGCCCGCCGGGCTGCGGCGGAGGGCTTGGTTGTGATCGATGATCCCATCTCGATCCTGCGATGCACGAACAAGGTCTACCTGGCCGAGCTTCTGGACCGCTACCGCATCGCCACCCCTAAGACATTAATCGTCCACCGCGGCAATATCGATGCCATCCACAACCAGATCGGTCTTCCCTGCATCCTCAAACAACCGGACAGCTCCTTTTCGCAGGGAGTCTACAAGATTGAGGATCCGGCGATGCTGGAATACCGTCTGGATGTCCTTCTCAAGGAGTCCGACCTAATCATCGCACAGGAATTCCTCCCCACGGATTTCGATTGGCGGGTGGGAATCCTCGACCGTCAAGCGCTGTATGTCTGCAAATACTTCATGGCTCCCAAACACTGGCAGATTCAAAGGACAGATACAGTCGGCAAGACCCACTACGGCCGGGTTGAGACATTTACGGTGGAGGATGCTCCGCCCGAGGTGGTCAAGACCGCCCTGCGTGCGGCGAACCTGATCGGAGATGGACTCTATGGGGTTGACCTCAAACAGGTTGGAAATAAGGTCTATGTGATCGAAATCAATGATAACCCAAGCATCGACGCCGGATATGAGGACCGCGCTCTTAAGGAGGGTCTCTACACCGAGATCATGAGCGTGTTCCTCTCACGAATCGAACAAAGCAAACAACCGGGCCGACGCGATGACTGATACGCATAGCCCGCTGGGTCTTTTCGAGGGATTTGGGATCGAGATCGAGTTCATGATTGTGGATGCGGAAACCCTCGATGTCCGCTCCATCTCCGATGAAGTCCTCAAATCAGCCGCGGGAGGTTATGAATCCGAGGTCGAGCTGGGTGATTTCCGCTGGTCGAATGAACTGGTTCTGCATGTCATCGAGATCAAGACCAATGGTCCCAGGAAGTCCATGGCGGGTTTGGGTGAGGAATTC
>CAZORO010000127.1:1604-1876 GCA_964581845.1 uncultured bacterium | reverse complement strand
GATCAACAGCATTCTAGCCCAGCATGGCGCACGGTTAATGCCCACGGCCATGCACCCCTGGATGAATCCCGATACCGATGCCCGTTTGTGGCCCCATGAAAACAACGAGATCTATGAAGCTTACAACCGTATCTTTAATTGCCATGGGCATGGGTGGATGAATCTCCAGAGCATGCATCTGAATCTTCCCTTTGCCAGTGAGGAGGAGTTTTTACATCTCCATGCGGCGATCCGGTTGGTACTGCCACTGATTCCGGCCCTTGCCGCGAGCT
>CAZORO010000127.1:0-1594 GCA_964581845.1 uncultured bacterium | reverse complement strand
GTGGAACTCCAATCAACTGGTTTCCTCGACAGCCGTCTCGAGGTTTACCGCCACAATCAGGACCTGATTCCCCCCGTCACCGGGCTGGTTGTCCCGGAGGCTGTTGGATCTATCGATGAATACCAGACAACCATCCTCGGAAAGATGTACCACGATATCTCTCCCCATGATCCAGAGGGAATTCTCCAATACGAATGGCTCAACTCCCGCGGTGCGATTGCCCGCTTTGAACGGAACACCATCGAGGTGAGGGTTATCGACACCCAGGAAACCCCCATCCTGGACTTGGCTATCGCTCAAGCAGTGGTTGGAGTCATCCAGGCCCTTGTCGAGGAACGTTGGTGTTCATTTGAGCATCAGTTACATTGGCCAACAGAACCTCTGGCGGAACTTTTACTGAAGGCAGCACATGAAGGAGAAAAATGCCCGATTGAGGATCCTCATTACCTCAGACTTTTCGGTTTGCCGGACAGTAATCCACTATGTGCCCGCCACCTTTGGAACCAACTCCTCACAGCTCTGGGAACTCCGATGGAGGAAAGTCCTCTGGCGGTCATCCAAAAAGAGGGGTGTCTTGCAGGAAGGATCTTAAGCAGTGTAGGCCCCAAAACTAAGCGTGACCGGATAAGGCAAGTTTACCATCATCTTTGTGACTGCTTGGCCGGAGGATATCCATTTGAAATTGGATCTTGCTATGATTTTATAGGATAGTAGGCGGTTAAGATAGGATGAAGCAGTGGAATCCCGCCTGGGCGGGGACGACGAAACAGCCAGAATCCTTAGGAGGCCGTCATGACCCAAAGGGGAGCCGGTGGAAAACCGTGTCTGATTCTGACTTGTGAGCACGCCAGAAACCGTGTTCCAAGGGAGTTGCGAGTCTTGTTCATCGAGAAGAGTCATGTATTGGAAACTCACCGGGGCTATGATCTGGGAGCTCTCTCATTAGCGGAGACTTTGGCGAATACTTTTAATGCTCCTCTTCTGGCATCCGGCTACACGCGCCTGGTGTGTGACTTGAACCGGAGTCTTGGCAATCCTTCTCTTTATTCAGAATTCACCCGGCATCTGCCACAAACCGACCGGGACCGGATTATCCAAACCTATTACATCCCTCATCGGACAACAGTTGAAACAACCATCCTGAAGTGTGTACGTGGAAACCAGCGCGTGGTTCACATTGGAGTTCATACCTTTACACCCAACTTGAACGGACAACATCGCAATGCGGACATCGGATTGCTCTATGATCCGCAAAGACTCCGGGAAAAAAAGCTCTGTCTCCGATGGCAACATGTCCTAGCCCAAATGGATAGCACACTTCGAGTCCGGCGGAACTATCCCTACCGGGGAGAATCAGATGGATTGCCCAGGCACTTCCGGAAACTCCTCCCTGAACAGGTCTATACCGGGATTGAGCTGGAGGTGAACCAGAAACTCTACCTCATGGGAAAAGGGGAGTGGAAAAGAGTCGGATCGATTCTATCCGAAAGTCTGAAAATGGTTTTGGGGGAGAGACTTATTTGACACTGGAGAGTCTTAAAGATATTGTTCCTGTTGAAGGGTTAAAAAGGCAGATCCAGCGCCGTTCAGTCTT
>CAZORO010000126.1:0-11419 GCA_964581845.1 uncultured bacterium | reverse complement strand
ATCGAATGATCCGCGGCGTGACACAAGGCGAATAAATTCGCCACTCCATAGGGGTTTTCGCTGCGCTTCAGGCTGGCCCCAGAGACCTCTCCGGGGCCAGCCTGAAGAAATACTAACCTTCTCCGCGCGCCATCTCCTGTGGTGTGAGGTGAACCTGTTTGTATCCTCCGAAGCTCCACAAGATCCCAAACACAAAGGTCAGGATGAGTGGTGAAATCGCCACCCAGCGGAAAGTGATCGGGGCAGCGGTTTGACGGACTTTGTCAAGTTGATCTTTGGCTGCGAGTCCAGCCTGTTTCTCTTCTTCAGTAGCATTTCTCTCAGATCCGATGCCCACCTGTTTGGTTAATACTTCGACGGTGACTTCCTTCGGGAGCAGCTTCTGGGTTTCCATATCATAGATCTGTCCCATCAATGGTACTGTCACGAAAATGGAGAGGTTCCCCGCCAAACCCATGATTCCGAGCAACAAGGCACCACCCTTCGGAAAACGCTCGGAGGTGACCCCCAGCATGGTCGGCCAGAAATAACAGATTCCAGCGGCGTATATCCCCGCAGCGGCGAACACAAGAATTTTTGAGCTGGTTAGACTCAAGGCGAGAAGACCGGCGGTTGAGAGAATGGAGCACACGGTCAGGAGTCCTAGCGCCGAAAGATGATGGACTAACGGGCCGGTGAAGTAGCGCATGATAAACATGATAAGGTTGATGAAGATGAAAACGATGATGCCATCCATTCCCGTACTCTTGGTAAGGATGTCAGGAATCCACTGCATCGGGCCGAGCTCAGTGGCGGCGGTTAGCCACATGATACAGAACCACAGAATAAAGGCTGGATGGAGCGCTTCCCAGAGCATCTCTTTAGTGGATACGTTGGAGGCCACCCGTTCGGTGGGAGGGAACTTTTGGCCGAGTATCAGGAACCCATAGCTGCAGGCGGAGATAATAATAAGGGACATCTTCACTCGCCAGGCGAAAGCGGCTTGAGCCAGACTGGTGGTGGCTTGATCAGGAGTCAGTATCTTGGTAAGCCATAAGGCTAAAAGACCGCCTATTATCATCCCACCTGGCCACCAGGCATGGAGGATATTGAGTTTGTTGGTTTTATCGCGTGGGTACATGGTGGCGATGAGTGGATTGATGACCGCCTCTACCAGTCCATTCCCGAAACCGATCAGAAGTGTGGCGAACAAGAGAAGATAATAACCAGGGGCAAAAATGGTCCCCAGGATCCCCACTGTATGCAGCCCCCAGGCGATACACAGAAGCTGACGCATTCCCAGGAAATCGCAAAGGGGACTGCCCGCGAAGACCGTGATGGCGAAGCCCAGGAATGCCGCGCTACCCACTGTACCCATCTGTGCCTTGGTGAGTCCAAAGGTGTTGCCCATGGCGTCCAACGCATCTCCACGGATGGAGAAAGCCATGGCGGTGGTCACCAGTGCCAGGCAGCTGGCGATGAATAAACGGCGCGGATGCATCTTCCCTACCTCCTCGAAATGAACATGATCAACCAAGTGGTCAATGGAACACAAGGGATGATCCTAACCGGATTCACCCGTCTTTTCCATTGTGGTACTGGTTATGGC
Source organism: uncultured bacterium (assembly GCA_964581845.1). Lineage (GTDB taxonomy): Bacteria > Hinthialibacterota > Hinthialibacteria > OLB16 > OLB16 > OLB16. The sequence goes on along the minus strand of CAZORO010000126.1, from coordinate 9,831 downwards.
CATCTTTGACGAAACACCCTGATTTCGGCTATCCTATCTGTGGAATTCCGATGGACAGGCTCTCCTGGAAACGCTCCCCGCTGATCTTGCTCCTGGTCTTGATTGGGATCTCTATCCGTGTTTTCGCAATATTGCAATTTGGGAATGATCCATCGGGTGAACGTGAGACTCTGTTTGCTCTCCTTGGGGATGAGTGGCGTACCACTTTCGGCTACTCCTTGGAGGGACACCCCACAGCGGTGGTCATGCCGGCTTACCCCCTGTTGTTGGGAGCTTTCCGTTGGATCTTTCCAGACACATGGACACCAGTCCGGATCCTGCAAGCCGTGCTAAGCGGTTTGACCGCATGGCTGGTCTATCGGATCGCCTGGAGGATCAGCCGGTTGCAGATGGTGGCCTGGGGGGCTTTCCTGCTATGTCTTTTTTACCCTCCCTTGATCCTACTGCCCCTCAAGGTTGAACCGGGTGTTCTTTATGCTTTTGTCATGGCCTTGGGGATCTGGCTGCTCTCCTTTGTCCTTACCGCCTCCGCTCACCTGGTGTTTTTTATGATGGCGGCGGTGCTTTTCATGTCCGGCATCTACATCTCACCGCGCATTCTTGTGATGATCCCACTTCTCGCGCTTTGGGCCGGATTAAAAGCCTATGACAAAGTGACTGGTTTCCTTGGCGCGGTGGCTCTTTGCCTGGCCTGTGTGCTGTGCCTGATGCCTTGGATGGCACGTAACTCTCTCTCCTTGGGGGGATTTATCCCTCTTACCACAGGTTTCGTAGCGCCCCTTCAGGAGAGCCTCGCGGAGGCGGGTGCGCCCAAGGTTGCCGAGTCCACGGTACCTCGCGGTCAGGATGAGGCTATCCAGTATCATGCAGCGGTCAGGGGCCTTTTCAACCAGATCAAGCAGGCGGGATTGAAAGCCTGGGGAAGGATCTTTCTGAGGGGATTCCCTTTCTGGGTGACCGCCTATCCAGGGCTTCTGCCAGGTAGTGGCGTAGAAGCTCCCGCTGGACGTGCCGCCATGGTGGAATCCTCCATGGTTTACCGGGCGGTGTGTCTGACAGTGACTCTGTGCTTTATCCTTCTGGCTGTAGTAGGGATCGCCGCTGCTTGTTTCAACCTCAGTGCCTGGCTGCTCTTGGCGCTTCTGTTCCTCCTGACCTTTGTGGATACACTACTCGCAAATCCTTCCTATGATCATCTTGTCTATTGGCCTTATTTTTCTGTCTTTGTTGCCTGGGGAAGCTGGATCTTATTCGGCTGGATTCTGACTCCCTTGTGGCGGCGGAGGAGCGGGGAAAATCCTCCCTTACGGGAGGAGATCCCTCCTTTATCACCACTGGGCACATCATTTGGCGATCTGGAGCCGATACATGAACGCCACATCCCCAAGGTGGACAAGTATCATGATGTCCCCAAGGATGATGACCGCTTAGGACCCATCTTCTAGTGTCTTGTAACACTGATGATCCACTAAGAACCTCACCCCTATATCCCCTCTCCCACAGGGCGAGGGGACTTCTTGCTCCCCCTTCTCCCCGGGGGAGAAGGGGGTTGCGGGGATGAGGTGGGAAACGTTACTCGGTCACATCAACAAACCGTTTACGGATAACCGGCTCATTGTCTGGTTCCTACCGGTGCTGTTGCTGGCTATCACCGTCCTCTTAATCTGTCCGGAACTGGTGACACAGAATTATATCTTCGCCCTTGGCGATGTTCCCGACCAGTTTCTTCCCTGGCGTGAGTTTGTCAGGCAATCTATTGCCGAGGGGCGGATTCCACTGTGGAACCGTTTCTCGTTCTGTGGCGCACCCTTCCTCGCCAATATGCAGTCTTGTGTGCTCTATCCGCTGGACCGTTTCATGGATCTTCTCTTTCCAGCGGGAAGGGCGCTCTCGTTGGGATTGTTGCTCCATCTTTGGATGGGGGGAATGTTTCTTTATGCCCTGGCCCTCCATTTTGGCGCGAGCCGTTGGGCTGCACTGGTCTCAGGTGTGGGCTATGCCCTCGGTGGGTTTCATGCCATTCACCTTCTGGGAGGTAATCTGCTCACCATTACTTCCTCCATTTATCTCCCAGCACATCTGCTAGCGTTGTCGGTTCTCGCGGGAAGGGTTGAGAGAGAAGAGAAGGTGGGATGGTGCCCCGCATTAGCGGTGCTCTGTGGCACTCTTCAGATCCTCTCAGGCCATGCCCAGATGGTTTTTTACAATGCGGTTTTTGTAGGAACTTTTCTGTTGATAATCTTTTTACAAATGCGCCAAAGAAGGTGGCGTCTTCTTGGTTGGCTCATGAGCATTGGGATGGTTTCCTTTCTTCTCGCGGCTCCCCAGATTCTCCCCACACTCGAATACAGCCGCTTTTCCTCACGCACTGGATCGCTTCCTTATGATGCCGCCACGGAGTTCTCCTTTGGCTGGGAGTTTCTTGCCTCGTTGTTCCTTCCGGAGTATTTGGGGACCCGCGCGGATGTGTACACCCCTTTGCGTATGGATACCTTCTGGGGAGACTGGAAGAACTGGTCCGCGGTCTATGTGGGCATTCTTCCCGCAATTGGTTTCTTGTGGATTGTATTGAGTTATAAAAAGCACTTCACCTTCCGGTCGCGATTCCTGGCCCTCTTGGCCATGGGCTTGGCGGGTCTCTTCCTCTCCCTCGGAAAGAATAATCTCCTCTACCCATGGATTCATTCGCTTCCTTTGTTCGGCCAGTTTCGTGCCCCCAGCAAGTTTCTACCCGGATTCATCGTTCCAGTGGCAGTACTAGGAGCAGTGGGATTATCTCAACTCAGGGAATTCATGGAAAGGAACCTTTTCAGATCCAGCCGATCCGCTTATGCCCTGGGTGGAGCCTTGGTGGGAGTGGCTGGGTTCGCTGCTGTGCTCTTCCTTCCTGCCGTCCACTATGTGGTGACTCCATTCGGTCTGGTCTGCCGGGAATGCCTCCGTTCTCTCTCGCTTCTGCTTATAGCGGGAGGGATTCTCTCCCTGAGCGTCCATTCCAGAATGGAAGTTAACAACCGGAAGGTTGCTCGATTCATTTCTCTGGCCTTGGTGATCCTTTCGATCCTCGATTTGGGAATCTATTTCAGGAAGTATGCGGTCATCGCTCCTCCAGAGGTTTTGCGTCTCTTTCCAGTGGAACTGGTTCAAAAGCATCTCCAGGCGGGAGAGAGAGTCCTTGCCACCCCTGATGTCCCGCACCTGAATGAAACCATCCCCGCGGGAATTCCCACCCCCGGCGGGTATGACCCCTTCCAGGTGGGAGTTTATATGGATGAATTCCGGCGACTGGGAATCATCCAACCGGGAGAGATCCCGGATGCCTGGACACCCCCCATCGATCAAGCGGTCAACCTGTCCGCTGGCTTGGTGGTCACTCAAGCAAGGTTACAGTCTCCTAATCTGATTCCTGTGGACCGTGACCCGAACTGGTTCCTCTATCGTGTCCGTAACCCCAAGCCATTCGTGGAGTTCATTCCGGAAGACAGTCCTCATCTCCCTCTGGCTGGCTCCACAGCGGAGATCACCCTAACGGCTTCCTGGAATGGAGAGAGACTTCTTCTTCGGGGATTCGTTCCTATGATGAGTTCAATCATCATCCGGCAGACATATGTCCCCGGTTGGCAATGGAAACAGTCCAGTGGCGGATGGCATGATGTCCAGATGGCAAGCCCGTTCTGGCAATCCATCGAAGTTGAATCTGGCACACTTAATACCGAATTACGTTACAGGCCAAAGGGGTGGATCTGGGGTTTGAGACTCCATCCATTGGGCTTGATTGGACTGTGTGTGATTGCCACCATGGGTTTCCGATGGCGATTGCCATGAAATTCAGCTTCACTTGACTCTACCACATGAAGGAGAGATGCAATGCGTTTTGAATGGTTACGTGGCTTTGTCCATTTGTGTGTGTTTCTCATGCTGATTCACCTTTGGTTTCAGGACTCCTGGGCGGCTGATACCACAACCACCGCCACAGCTAAGACGCTTCAACTCCATGTCTCTCCGCAAGGAGATGATGCCTGGACAGGCACTCTCAAGAAGCCTAATGACTCGAAGACTGATGGTCCCTTTGCCACTATACAAGGCGCGCGCGATGCCATCCGCAAGCTCAAGGCCGCTGGCAAGGTCTCCGGTCCCATTGAGGTACTCGTGGGTGAGGGGACTTACTTCAATGAACAGCCGATTGTCTTTACTCCCGAGGATTCTGGTACTCAAGAGGCACCCATCACCTATGCCGCTTTTCCCGGTACCAGTCCAGTGATCAGCGGGGGACGTCCCATCCCCGGCTGGGTGCGTTCCCGTTTGGGCAAGACCATCGGTACAGAGGTTTGGATGTCCGAGCTGGCCAAGGTGAAATCCGGGGAGTGGTACTTCAAGGAGCTGTTTGTCAAAGGTGACCGCCGTCCCAGGACACGCCTCCCAGAAACAGGTTATTACCATTTCACCAGCCTGGTCGAATCTACGGGTGAACATCAATGGTCCGAGGGTGTAATGGGCGCGGGATTCAAGGAAGGTGACCTGCAGGAGTGGAAGAACCTTAAGGATGTTGAGATTGTGGCGCTCACCCGCTGGATCGAATCGCGTTCTCCCATTGCCTCGCTTGATATGGAGAATCATGTTGTCAACTTCGCCAAGAAGAGCACTTTCCGGCTTGAAGACACCCGCAATCCCGGGAAATTTTCCCGGTATTTCGTCGAAAATGTCTTCGAGGCTCTCAAGAAGCCCGGTCAGTGGTACCTCGACCGGACCGATGGGATGCTCTATTACCTCCCCAAACCGGGGGAGAATCCTAAGTCAGTCAAGGCAATCGCCCCCTGTGTTCAGCAGATTGTGCGTGTCGTGGGGACCGGGGAAGGATACGATTTGACAGTCCATGATCTTCATTTCAAAGACCTCACTTTCCGCCATGCGGAGTGGGAGTATCCTCCCGATAGGGCCAGTTCTCCTCAGGCCGCGATGGATGTTCCTGGCGCGGTTTACCTTGAGTCGGCCAGCCGGTGCACCCTCACCAAGTGCACGGTGGAGGAGGTTGGAACCTATGGCATCGAGATCGGTGCCAACTGCCGCAATATCTCCATCTCCAAATGCACCCTTCAGGATTTGGGCGCTGGTGGAGTCAAGGTGGGCCATGGCAGCAGCCACAATACGGTCGAGGATTGCGAGATCGCGCATGGCGGACGCATCTACCCCAGTGCGATCGGTGTGTGGGTTGGAAACAGCGGTGATAACAAGGTAGTCCACAACCACATCCATGATTTCTTTTATACCGGCATCTCGGTGGGTTGGACCTGGGGATACGGTGACAGCAAGGCGGTCCGCAATGCTATCGAGTACAACCATATCCATCACATTGGGCAGGGAATGCTCAGTGACATGGGTGGGATTTACACCCTGGGTATTTCCCCGGGCACACGGCTCACTCACAACCTGATCCATGATGTCTCGGCATACAGCTACGGCGGTTGGGGGATTTATCCCGATGAGGGCAGCAGCAACATCCTGATCGAGAACAATGTGGTTTATAAGACCAAAACCGGCGGCTTCCACCAGCATTATGGCAAGGAAAACATGGTCCGGAATAATGTCTTCGCTCTCGCCAAGGAAGACCAGATCATCCGCTCACGCGAGGAAGAGCACAAATCATTTGATTTCGTGAACAACATTGTCTACTTCACTCAAGGAAACCTTCTTGGCAGCAACTGGAGCAACGATCACTTCTTCATGGACAAGAACATTTACTGGAATCCAAAAAACAAGAAGATTATGTTCAAAGACAATACTTTCCGGCAATGGCAAAAGCGCGGCCATGACAAGAAGAGCCTGATCACGGATCCCCTTTTCCTGAACCCGGACAAATATGATTTCCGGCTTCAACCGAAATCACCGGCCTTCAAACTCGGTTTCGAGAAGATTGATCTTTCGGATGTTGGACCACGATCCTAGTTGATTGATTGGTAGGGGTGCACTGGGTCGTGCCCCTACCGGAAGATATGTTGACCATTCAAACTTGGTATAGGGAACAAGAGTGGAATATGGAGGTCGGAATGGAATTTGAACGAATTACCTTTAATCCTGAAATTCTTGGGGGACGAGCCTGTATCCGCGGTATGCGGATACCAGTCTCAGTTATTGTGGGGCAGATCGCGCATGGGGCCTCCTTTGAGGAGATCCTTGAAGGTTATCCGGATCTTGAATGGGAGGATATCGAACAGTCGATACAATACGCGGCTTGGCTGACCCAAGAGCAGGTGATTTCAGCCTAATGGGATGAATATGCGATTTCTGGCTGACTTGGGAGTCGATATGCATATTGTCCGGTGGTTACGTGAGCAAGGGCATGACGCAACCCACCTGCGTGAAGAGGGTCTGATGAGACTTCCTGATGAGCAAATCTTCATAAAAGGGATCGCGGAGGAACGTGTTATCCTGACCTTCGACTTGGACTTAGGTGAAATCTTTTTTTTTAACTAAGGGGAAGAAAGTCAGTGTTATTCTCTTCAGGCTTCACAACACAAGGACACCTCATGTTATTGAGCGGCTTGCTTCTGTCCTTGCATCACCAATTGTCTCTTTATATCAGAATGTTGTAGTGGTGGTTGAGGAGCATCGAATCCGGATCCGGCATCTTGGAGGAGAAGGAGTCTCTTACTGAACAGATTTCATCTCAACCACCCCGAATCCTCGCGCGAAAACTTCCTCGAAGACCTCACGTATCCTTTGACGGCAACCTTCCTCGCGTTCAGCGAGGAGTTCGGGTGTGAACACTTCGGCTTTCTTTCCGGCTTGACCCCGTTGGGCCGTATTCATGCAACGCGCCAATTGCTCGCGAAGTTCCTGGTCCTTGGGAATCCCCTTGCCTCCCTTGCTGGCAAGGAGGGTAAGGCGGTTTTCAATTTCACGGAGAAATAAGTAACCCTCCTCCAGAACTTTCCGCTCTGCTGAAGTTAGAACATTGATCATGACCAGACGGAGAAGAGTCTCTAAGGTTCCGGGGCAACGCACCTCGGGATGACTCTGTCCCCAAACTAACTGAGCCGCCTGGGCCAGGAACTCGACATCGAGCAGACCTCCCGGTCCGCACTTAAGGGGTTGGTCATGCTTCTCCTTCTCGATCCTTGCTCTCATTTCACGGACCTCTGAGAGGACGCCCTCATCGGTCCTCCGGCTATAAACCCATCCCGCTAGACCCTCATGGATCCTTCGCCTAAGACTCCGTTCTCCCCACAGCATCCGGGATCGTGTTAGAACCAGACGTTCCCAGGTCTGTCCCTCGCGCTGATAGTAGTCGATGGCTCCCTCCACCGCGGGAACTAACGGTGCGCTCTTGCCGTGTGGACGCAGCCGCATATCGATCTCGAACAGGCGGCCATCCTCGGTCCTCTTGCTCATTTCGACCACAAGGTCGGAGGCCAGCTTCTGTGCGATCTCCGAATTGGGTTGACGCACCTCATCATACAGAATGAGAAGATCCAAGTCGGAACCGAAACCGAGCTCCATACCCCCGAACTTCCCCAGCGCAAGCACCGCCATTTCTGGTGCCTCACCGAAACGGGTTTGCTCGATGCACTTTCTCAGGCAGAAATCGGCTAACCGCGAAATCCCGGAGGTGGCTTCTGGAAGAGACAATGTTCCAAGAACAAACCTTCCAGCGATCAGGATTTCCCTGCGGACACGGAAACTTCGCAAGCCTGGAAGACAGGGATCTGGTCTTTCATTCGAGCTCATTTGAGCATCAAATTCCGCATTCAAATCCGTTTCCCCCAGTTCGCCCTCCAGAGAGGACCATCCCGCCAGATCATCTCCACGGCTAAATGAGGATGTCAAAAGGTCCGCCAGATAGGGACTTGCGGATCCCATCGTGACTAATAGTCCGAGTAAGTGAGAATTCTCCTCCGCCAACGAGTAGAAAGTGGACCGTGCCGGGGTTGCCAGGCTGAGCCGCTCGAATGTACGCCATGCTAGATCGGGGGCGGGGGAATCCCGGATAAAGGAAAGAAGCCTCGGAAGCAAGGTCTTGAGCAACCGTCGCAGTTTACTGTTTAGATGGGGAGCTTCCAGGTCCTCAATGAGCTTCGGTAGGGAACGGAAAAGTGCCTCCGGTTCACGGATTCCATAGGAAAGGAGGGTTTCCTTCCACTGAGTGGTCAGTTCATTTTGATCGATGATCTTGCTGATAGATTCCTCGGGCTCATTGGTACGGAACACAATCTGAAAGATGGAATGGATGGCTGCCATGGTTCCAGAAAGCCGCTGCTCCAGTTCCTCACCGTTCTCATATCCCATTCCCACTGCGAGGGTTTCCAGGTCCTCTCCCGGCTGAGGGAGGTGATAGCGCTGCATGTCATCCATCTGGATGCGGTGTTCCAGGCGGCGGAGGAATCCATATCCCTCAGTCAGAAGTGTATAGTCTCTTTCACTCATCAGTCCGCTTTGACGGATGCGGCGGAGAATCTCAAACAGGTTTCCCCTGCGGAACTCTGGATACTGCGCGCCATACAAGTTCTGAACCGCCTGAACCAGGAACTCGATGTCGCGGATTCCGCCTGGACCATTTTTAAGGTTCCTGCGCCTCATGCGTTCATCGCTGCCGGCATAGGAAATGGATCGTAAACGCAGTTCGCGCATATCCCGCAGGGTTTCATCCACCTCCACCGAGTCGACATATTTCCTGTAAATGAATCCCTCCAGACTGGCCAGCAGGCTTTCTCCGAGTTCCAGATCCCCCGCCGTGGGACGCGCCCGCAATAGAGCCTGACGCTCCCAGCGTTGCCCCCAGTTCTGATAGTACTGAAGAGCCGAGTCCAGAGTCCGGACAAGCGGTCCAGATGCTCCCTCGGGTCTGAGACGCATATCGATCCGGTAAAGAAGGCCATGGGCTCCTGGATCCGAGACCAGATCGATTAAGTGTGTACCCAACTCAGTGAAAAAGGCTTCGAATTCAGGCGAGCGGGAACGTGCCGTGACTTCCCGTTTGACCTGATATCGCGCGAAGGGATGAGTTTCCATCCACTCATCGAGTGCCTCCAGCCGCCCAGACAAATCAGTCTTCCCCTCGGTCCGGTACAGGAGGATTAAATCGAGATCGCTGCTGAAGTTGAGCTCACGGCTGCCATGTTTTCCCAGACTGAGGATCGCCAGCTCGGCATATCTCCCATCTGAAAGACGGGGGACTCCATGGGTCAGCAGGGTATCGGCGTAAACCTTTTCATAGGCCGCCTGAAGGACGAGATCCGCGAGATCCGAGAGCTCACGCGCGAGGGTCTCTATGGGCGCGTAGTTCATGATGTCCCGTACCGCCACACGGAACACCTCATGGAGCTTGAAACGGGTCAAACCGAGCTTGAAGGGATCCTCGGGACCGAGGGATTGGAGGTGGCGGTGCAGCTCTTTCTCGAAGATGGAAAGACTGCTTGAGAAACCAAAGTCGCGTTCTGAATGAAAGGAGGTCAGCAGTGCGGGTTCACGTTCCAGAATCGAGGTCAAGAATTCACTCTGTGAAAGAACCCGGCAGAGGATCTCAAGAAGGGGAGCTGCTTCATTACCGGAAAACAGGGTCTTGAGAGCCCACTCATGGCTCTCCTCGTGTTGGAGGACACGCCCCAAGCGGATGGCTGTTGATTCAGGATTAGCGAGTGAGGCTAACCGCGACTCAATGGGCCGGATTTGATTCTCTTCAAGCCATGCGGGAAGAAGGGAGAGATCCATGGGAACGAATCACCTCCCTCCTTGAAGACTCATCAGGCCTCTTTTGAACGTGCTCCGACAATCCACTCGGGGAAGTATTGCCCAATCATCGGATACAGGAGCGCATCCAGTCCAGCAAAGCGCCCA
>CAZORO010000125.1:0-11457 GCA_964581845.1 uncultured bacterium | reverse complement strand
TTCTATACTCGAAAGGTTCGACATGGAGCCAGCCTTTCCAGGTCGGCTCCTTTTTCTTTGCCGCGGCCGTGAATGATACGGTAATCCTGATCTCACTTCGGCCGCGGCGTCTCAGAGGAGGCAGTGGAGTCCATGCATGCGGTACCGCTTTGGAAGTGGTTGGTTATTCTCGGTTCAGTGCTGGTGGGGATTTATTACCTTTATCCTTCCTTTATCTGGTACACCTATCCGCCTGATATCCGGAACTCCACCGATCCGAAAACCCCTGAAATCATGGAGATCGACCAGAAGTTAGCGGAAATTCGTTCCGCGACTGGTGAGGCTCGTAACGAGACAGCCCTACGGGAGCTTGAAACAGAGCGCCAGGAGCTCACCGACAGCCTGCACAAGCTGCGTAAACGTGCCCTTCCTTTGGGTCTCGACTTGGCGGGTGGTATGCATGTGGTCCTTGAGATCGCCAAGTCCCCAGGAGCAGAGGAGAGTACCGCTGAGGAAAAAGCTGAAAACCAGCAAGAGGGGATGCAGACCCTCCTCGATCAAGCCCTTACCGTCTACCGCGCACGTATCGACAAATTGGGTCTTACCGAACCGGTGGTGGAGAAGCAGCCGCCCAACCGGATCCTGATCCAGATCCCGGGGGTGAAGAATCCCGATGATGTGCTTGGCATCCTGCGTGCCACCGCGCGCTTGGTATTCAAACTGACCGCGCCGCCGGAATTGTTCATACGGACCATTGATGCGGTCATCCGTGCGAATCCCGCGCTCGAGGGCCGTTTGCGCCCCCCCGCCTCATCCGTTCAGACCGAGGTAGCCGAGGAGGATGTCGCCAGTGTCAGCCGGGCCCTTAAGGCCAGCGCTCTTGAAGTTCCACCTGGATACTCCTTCATGTGGGGTCCCCTGGAGATCCGCAGAGATACCGGACAAAAGTATCGAATCCTCAGCCTGATTGAGGACAAAACTCAAATGGGCGGAGAAACCCTGCTCCGCGCCAATGTCGACTTCCAAACCACCGTGGTTACCCAGCCGATCGTCTCCTTCGAGTTTAACCGTGAGGGAACCGCGCAGTTTGCCCGGATCACCACCGAGAATGTTCAAAAGAACCTCGCCATCATCCTGGATGGCGTGGTTTACTCCACCCCGTTAATCAAACAACCCATCCGTGGCGGCAGCGGTATGATTGAGGGCTCCTTCACCACCGAGGATGCCTCCGCCTTGGCGATTGTCATGGAGGCGGGTGCACTCAAGACCGATGTCCGCATTATCGAAAACCGTTCTATTGGTCCCAGCCTGGGTATGGACTCCATTAAACAAGGTTTCACCGCTGCGATGTGGGGTCTGATTATCACCATCGTGTTCATGGTGGTGTATTATGCGGTTGCCGGGGTTCTCGCTGATTTCGCGTTGTTGCTGAACCTGTTTCTGTTGATCGCCTCCATGGCCATGCTTCAGGCCAGTCTCACTCTCCCTGGAATTGCTGGTGTTATTTTGACCATCGGTATGTCGGTGGATGCCAATGTGCTGGTGTTTGAGAGGATCCGCGAGGAGATTAAGGGGCGGTTGACAGGCGCGGCTCCCGCTGCCATCGAGCGCGGCTATAGCCGGGCACTTTCAGCCATCCTGGATGGTAACGTCACCACCATCCTAACCGCCTTGATCCTGATGCAATACGGAACCGGACCGATCAAGGGCTTCGCGGTCTCACTCACCGTCGGTCTGGTCATCTCCATGTTCACCGCCCTGTTCGTGACACGTGTCTTCCAAGATTGGCGCGCGGTGGGCCGCAAGAATGATGAGCTGTCGATGGGCACCTTGCGCTTCATGGAGAACACCCAAATCGACTTTATGAAAATCGCGCCACCGTTCATCGTAATCTCCATCGTGGTTATCGTGGTCACCATGAGCTATACCCTGTTCAACTGGTCTAAAATCCTAGGACTTGAGCTCACAGGTGGTACGATGGTGCGGCTGCATTTCGAGCAGCCTACCGATATCGAGAAGGTGCGTGACCAACTCACCAATGATCTCAAGCTGGAATCAGCCTCAATCCAGGAGCTCGGTACCGAGTCCAAGGAGTTCATTGTCCGTGTCAAGAAAGGAACAGCTATCCCCGAGGACCAACAGGTCGTTCAAGTTCTCCCTGACGATGGAAGCGTGGGTGAACGAATGTCCACCGGGGTAATCCGTACCCGCGAGAATGAACCCGAGGTGGACTTGGGGAACTACATCGTAGCCGGCCTGGATAAGCTTAACGAGGAGTTCAAGGTGAACATCGCCGGGATGGAATCCTTCGCGGCCTCGTTTGGTGGTGAAATGGCGACAAAGGGCTTGATCATCGTGGTCTTCTCCTGGGTTGCCATCCTCGCTTATGTCTCTTTCCGTTTCCAGTTCGCCTATGCGGCCGCGGCGGTTGTGGCGCTCGTCCACGATGTCCTTGTCAGTCTTGGGATGCTTGGCTTTGCGCATGTGTTTGGATACCCGCGTGAGCTGAATCTCTCCGTCATCGCCGCCTTGTTGACCATCATCGGTTATTCGGTCAACGACACCATCGTTATCTTCGACCGTATCCGCGAGAACCGCCGTGGCAGCCGTGAAACACTGCGTGACATCATCAACAAGAGCGTGAACCAAACTCTCTCGCGTACGATCATCACCAACATGACCGTGATGATGGTGGTGACAATTTTGTTCTTCTTTGGCGGGGATGTGATCAATGACTTCGCCTATGTGCTCATGATTGGCTCGATTTCGGGATCCTACTCGACCATTTTCATCGCCGGTTACTTGCTCTATCAATGGCAGGGACGCAAGGAGATTCTGCGCGCGAAGGGATGAGCCATTGACGCTTTATCCACTGTGAAAGTGCGAAATGAGGAAACCTTCCATGAAAAGGTTTTTTAGTCGTATGAAGAGCGTTGACCTTGTTTTTCCGCATGTTATAGTCGTAGCCGTTTACTTTTCAGCTGACAAAGGAGGAAGTGTCACACTATGGCCGCCCTACAAGACCTGTACACGGCGATTCTCGAAGGTAATGCAAGCCTCGCGAAGACTGTTACCCAGCAGCTTCTCGATGCAGGAACCGATCCGCAGGAGCTACTCAACAAGTCCATGATTCCGGCAATGGATGAAGTTGGACGGCGTTTCGAGGTGAATGAGTATTTTGTTCCGGAGCTGCTCATCGCAGCGCGCGCGATGAAGGGCGCGCTGGAAATTGTCAAACCATTGCTGGTCGCGGGTGGCCTTGAGCCAGTGGCCCGGGTAGCGATCGGCACGGTCAAGGGTGACCTTCACGATATTGGGAAGAATCTTGTTGCTGCCATGCTGGAGGGAGGTGGATTCGAGGTGATCGACCTCGGAGTGGATGTCCCACCCGAGAAATTCATCGAAGCGGTCAAGGAAAAAAATGCCTCTGTCGTGGCTCTCTCGGCGCTACTCACCACCACCATGCCGGCCATGGGCACCACGATCAAGGCACTGGAAGAAGCCGGTGTGCGCAAGGGTGTTAAGGTGATCATCGGTGGAGCCCCGATCACACAACAGTATGCCGATCAGATCGGAGCGGATGGCTATAGTGACAACGCCAATGGCGCCGTGACAGTGGCGCGTAAACTGGTGGGGTCAGCGGCCTGAGAGGACAAGAAAACCACTTTGCTTTCCGGGACTTTGTCCCATGGGAGGCTTATCATTCATATGGCCCGGCGGCTCATTCGATGCGAGGGCGGGGGGTGTTCCTGATGCCCTCGGAATGAGCCGCCGGGCTGCTTTCTATCACCGGTCCAATGTATAAAATCAAAGGAGGAAATAGTCGATGCTTCAACCGCCCAGTACCGGCCTTTCCATCCGTGCTCTCGAGGATTTCAGGTATGGAATTGCCCCCAAACCAGTGGCCTGCGGACGCTCTGTGAGGATTGGCGCCGGACAGGTGATCCCCGAGATCAATTTCACCCTGCCACCTATCGACATTAATAAACAGACCTGGCCCGAAATCCGCCGTCACTACGAGGAGATGATTGAGGGAGTCTGCCAGCGCGCGCTGGATCTGGAGGTTCCCGCGCTGCTGGTTGAATTTGAAACCCTGCCACCCATGACCGTCCACCCGGCATGGGGAATCGAGATCACCCGGATTCTGTCGGAGACTTTACGCAAGTACCACGACAAGCATGGTCAGGCCAACGCCTTACGTTTGACACCCAATGACACCCGGGATCACATCCGCCCACCGCTCATGCGCCATGGCGGGTACTGGGATGCCATGGCCGAATTTTTCCATGGCGCCAACGATGCGGGGGCTGACCTGCTGGCCATTGAGTCGACCGGCGGGAAAGAACTCTGTGATGAGGCCCTGATGAACGCTGACCTGCGGACCATGGTCTTCGCGTTGGGCGTGCTGGCGTGCCGTGACATGGAATTTCTCTGGCGCGAGATGGTATCGGCCTGTGAGAAAGGAAACATGGTCCCATCTGGCGATACCGCCTGTGGTTTCGCCAACACCGCCATGGTGCTGGCCGACCAGAAATTCGTACCCAAGGTTTTCGCCGCCATTGTCCGCGTGGCCTCGGTTCCGCGTAGCCTGGTAGCCTATGAGATGGGAGCGGTAGGCCCCTCGAAGGATTGTGCGTATGAGGGGCCTTACATGAAGGCCATCGCCGGCGTGCCCATCTCCATGGAGGGGAAATCCTCGGCCTGCGCGCATCTGACCCATGTAGGTAACATTGCCCAGGCGGTCTGTGATTGCTGGTCGAATGAATCCGTTCAGAATCTCCGCCTGTTGAGTGCGAATGCACCGGTGGTTTCGATGGAACAGCTCGCGTATGACTGCCGTCTCATGAATGTAGCCACGGGGCGCTCTGCCGAAGATGCTCTTCGTTTACGCGACTGGCTGGTTGAGAGCGATTCCGCGCTGGATCCGCAAGCTTATGTCTTGCGGCCCGATGTGGTCCTGCGAATTTCCAAAGAAATTGTGAAGGAAAAGGATTCTTATGGACGAACCCGCCATGCGGTCCTGGCCGCGGTTCAAGAGCTCACCCAGGCCAACACACAGGGCGCCATCCGCCTTTCTGATCGTGAGAAACGCTGGCTTACACGTTTCGCCGCTGAAGCGCAGTCCCTCCCCGAACGAGAAGAGGAATTCATCCAGGAAATGCTCTCCGCTCCAGAAGCATCCAAGTTTCTCAAAGAGGAGTATGGTTTTTAATCATGAATGCCCGCGAACGCTACACTGCTACCATGCACTACCAGCCCAGGGACCGCTGTCCCATCATGGACTTTGGTTTCTGGAATGAGACCATCACGATCTGGGAAAGGTATGGCCTACCCAAGGGTGTTCACACCGATGCTTTTTTCGGCATGGATCCCCAGTGGCTTTTCTGTGGGGGCAATACCCAGTTGGTCCCAGGATTTCCTGAGGAGGTCCTGGAGGACAAGGGTGATACCGAGGTGGTGCGGACTGGTGATGGAGTGGTGATCGAGCGTGGCAAGTTTCTCGGCTCAATTCCACGCCACCTGGACCATGCACTCAAAGACCGGGATTCCTGGGAGAAAATTTTCAAACCGATGCTCATTCCCGATGACCCCCGCCGTTTCCCCGAGGAAAAAGAATGGAACGCGGCGGTGACCGAATGGACCCGTCCAGACCGTGACTACCCGCTCTTCATCGGCGCCGGCTCGCTGTATGGGGTTCCACGCAACTGGTTCGGGCTGGAGCGGATATCGGAGATTGTCTACGACGACCGTCTACTCTTCGAGGAGATTGTCGAGACCATGGCGGTTGTGACCATCGCGGTACTTGAGAAAATCCTGGAGGCGGGTGTCCGCCCCGAGGCGGCCTCGATGTGGGAGGATATGTGTTACAACTCCGGCCCGCTGCTTTCCCCCAAGATATTCAAGGAGGTTCTGGTTCCCCACTACAAACGCATCACCTCAACCTTGAACCGGTATGGTGTCGATATCGTCTTCCTCGATTGCGATGGAAAGATCGATGCACTCGCTCCGCTGTGGCTGGAGGCGGGAGTCAACACCATGTTTCCCATCGAGGTTGGCACGTGGGGCGCGGATCCCTATGCCTTCCGCAAGCAATATGGCAAAGAGATGCGATTGATGGGGGGCATGGACAAGCACATCCTGGCCAAGTCGAAGGAAGCTATCCGCCGTGAGGTGGAGCGATTGGCTCCCCTGGTTGAGGAGGGGGGCTTCATCCCCATGCCCGACCACCGCGTACCTCCGGATGTTTCCCTGGACAACTACATCTATTATGTTGATGAAGCCAAACAAGTTTGGGGTAAGGGATTGCCCGGCCTGCTCCCTACCGGTGTCATCGATCCTAAGGCCCCTAAGGCGAGAGCCACTCTCTATACTTGGGAAACAGGAGACTGACTACGATGAACTCAAAAGAGCGGTTCCTGAGCGCCATGGAGTACCGGGGTTATGACCGTCCTCCATCCCATCACTATGGCACTCCGGAGATCAACCAGGAGCTCATGGAGGCTCTCCATGTGAGTGACTACGATTCCCTGATGCTTAAGCTTGGCGATGACCTCCGCAATGTCATTCCCCGCTATGTGGGGCCGGAACTGCGTGTTTTTCCGGATGGCACATGGGAGGGGCTGTGGGGTGAGCGGTACACCAATTACAACTTCGGCAAGGGAACCTATCCCGAGGCCTGCTACCTCCCCTTCGAGCAGGTCACCGAGGTGGAGGACCTCAAGAACTTCCGGATGCCCTCGGCGGATTGGTTTGATTATTCGCATATCAAGGAGGAGTGCGAGAAGGTCAAGGATTATGTGATCTACATCGAGGGCGCGGGCACTCCGGACTTCATGAATGGTATTGCCCGCTGCCGTGGAGTCACCCAGGTTCTCTTCGATGTGGGCACCGAGGATCCGGTCTATCTCGCTCTCTGCAAACAGCGATTCGAGTTTTTCTATGAGGTCATCGAACGTACCCTCCAGGCCGCCGAGGGACTGGTGGATGTGGTGTGTTTGGGAGAGGACCTTGGAAATCAGGGTGGAATCATGATCAGCCCGGCCAAGTATGACAAAATTTTCGCTCCCTACATGAAGGAACTTTTCGCCCTCGCGCACAAGTACAATACACGTGTGATGATGCACAGCTGCGGAAGCGTACGGGACCTGTTGCCACGCCTGATTGACCTGGGCCTGGATATTCTTGAAGTCGTGCAAGTCGATGCCGCCAAGATGGATATCCGCGAGCTTCACCGGGATTTCTACAAAAAGGTGGCCTTCTGTGGCTCGATGAGTGTCCAGAGCACTCTCCCGTTCGGAACCCGCGAGGATGTGATCAGGGAGGTGAACCTGCGCAAGGAGCTCTTCCGCGACGGGGGCATGATCATCGCCCCGACCCATGCCATCCAAGTAGGAACTCCGATCGAGAACATCCTCGCCATGTATGCCGCTATAGGGAGTCTATCACCAGAATGCGTCTCAAATTGATCAGCTGCGAGGTCTTCTACCGGGAGATGTGCGCGGTCGTGGCACGCTCCTGGAACCGTGTGGACATGGAGTTCCTCCCGAAAGGATTGCATGACATCGGCGCGAAAGGGATGCTCGAAAGGGTTCAGGCCGTCCTCGATGCCCAAGATGAGTCCCGGTATGATGCCATCCTTTTCGGCTATGGTCTTTGCAACAATGGGCTCCATGGTCTTCAGGCACGTTCAATCCCCGTTGTGATTCCCAAGGCGCATGACTGCATCACCCTTTTCCTGGGCAGTAAAGAACGTTACCGCGAATACTTCGACTCACACCCTGGTGTCTATTTCCTCACCTCGGGCTGGATCGAGCGCGGCACCATCTCCGAGGATCTTCACGAGCTGACCATCGAACACCAGACTGGCATGGATAAGACCTATGAGGAGTTTGTCGAAAAGTATGGGGAGGATAACGCCAAGTTCCTCTATACGGAGCTGTGTGATTTGACTCGCAATTATAAGCAGTTCACCTACATCGAGATGGGGATCGAGCCGGATGGGATCTTTGAAAAGGAAACCCGTGAACGGGCCGATGAACGAGGATGGGTCTTCGAGAAAGTCCAGGGTGATCTCTTGCTGATTCAGCGTCTGGTGGATGGCCCTTGGGATGACCAGGCTTTTGTGGTACTACAACCGGGAGAGAGACTTAAGGCAACCTATGATGAAGGCGTGATCGCCAAGGAGGAGAGGGGACAGTGAACGAAATTGAACGTTTCCTCGCCTGCATGGAGTACCAGCCACGAGACCGTTGTCCCAACCATGAGCTGGGAGTCTGGCCCCAGACAATGGAACGCTGGCTGAAAGAGGCTCCAAAAGAAGCCGTCAAATTCACCTGGAACTGGTTTTTCTCCGAGGATGCCCTCCAGCTGGACAAGCGTGAGTACATCCCGGTCAATTATGACTTCATCCCCCCCTTTGAAACTGAGGTTCTAGAGGAGACGGAGGAGTATGAAGTCATCCGGAACGGCAAAGGGATCGTAACCCGCGCCCTCAAGGAGGGAACCGTAAGCGGCGGGCGCATGTGCATGGACCAATACTTGGACTTTCCGGTGAAGAACGCCGCCGATTTCGCCAAGATCAAGAAACGGCTGGTACCCGCTCTCCCTGAACGCTACCCGGCGGACCTGGATTCCCGGATCGAAACCTGGTCGAAGCGGGATTACCCCCTTGTTCTCGGTGTCAATTGCGCCGCCAATGGGTTCTATTGGCGTGCCCGTGAGTTCATGGGCACCGAAGCGCTTTCATACGCCTGGTATGATCAACCCAAACTGATGCACGAGATGATGGAGACCTATGCCGATCTGATCATCGAGACCAGCCGTCCTGTCCTCGAGAAGATCCAGGTGGAGTATTTCGTGCTGAATGAAGACATGTCCATGAAAAGCGGGCCGCTGCTGGGTCCTGACATCTACCGGAAGTTCATCCTCAAGCATCTTAAAAGGCTGGTGGAGTTCTTCCGTGCGCATGGGACCAAGTACCTTGCGGTGGATACTGATGGAGATCCCACCGTTCTGATTCCGCTTCTCTTGGAGGGTGGTATTGACACACTTTGGCCGCTGGAGCGTGCCTCGAATGTCCACCCACGCACCCTCCGGAATAAGTTCGGCAGAACCCTGCATCTGTGGGGCGGGGTGGATAAACGAGTTCTTCCGCATGGGAAGGAAGCCATCCGCCAGCACCTTCTCGAGCTTGCGCCGCTGGTTGAGGAGGGTGGCTTCATTCCCACCATCGATCACACCGTACCGCCCGATGTCTCCTGGGACAACTGGCGGTATTACATGGATCTGAAATGGAGTCTGCTGCGTGGGGAGCTTTGACAAGATGCTCAACTGTGTAAGTCGCTTTATCCCCCACCCCAACCCTCCCCCGCAAGGGGGGAGGGAAAGGCGTAACTCCCTCCCCCCTTGCGGGGGAGGGTTGGGGTGGGGGGCGTGTCATCCCACCTGTTTAGATTCCTCATCCATAAAGGATAACCAATGACCACCCCTGTCCGTATTGCTCTTCAACCACTTGGTGAAACCATCGAGGTCCAACGCGGAACTCCTTTACGGGAAGTCCTTTTTGACTATGGGGTCGAGTTTCCTTGCGGGGGACGCGGCCAGTGCCGGGGTTGCCGGATCCGTGTCGCGGAGGGCCACCTGCCGGTTACACCTCCACAGCGTGAAGTTCTCAGGCCCGAGGAGCTCGATCAGGGCTGGCGGCTCTCCTGTCAATGCAAGGCGGAGGGCGACCTCAAACTCGAAATGGCCCAGTGGAAGGCCGACATCCTGGTGGATGATCGTCTCTTCGAGTTCACCCCCCGCCCAGGTCTTGGGATCGCGGTCGACCTGGGAACCACTACATTGGTGGTGCAGCTGCTCGATCTAGAGTCTGGAAGGGTTCTCGGTGTCAGAACCGCTCTGAATTCACAGGCCCTTCATGGCGCGGATGTGATGAGCCGTGTCGAATTCGCGGTAGCCAAAGGTGGCCACGAACAGCTAAAGACTTTAATCCGCGAGCAGATTGGGCGGCTCATCGAGCAGGTACTTGCTCATGCGTTGGAGCCTGTGGGGGGAAATGGTTCTCCCCACCGGGCGGAGGGACGAATCTCACAAGTGGTTATCGTCGGGAATACCGTGATGCATCATCTTTTCAGTGGGATCGACCTCGGCCCCCTTTCGCATTATCCCTTCGAACCGCCTAACACCGGCCTGCAAGCCTTCAGCGCGGATGAGCTAGGCTGGGACCTTGCGGGAAATCCACCGGTCCATTTTCTTCCCTGTCCCGGGGGATTTGTCGGCAGTGATATCCTGGCGGGGATCCTGGCGGTCAAGATGCATGAAAGCCCTGACCTCATCGGTCTTGTGGATCTCGGCACCAATGGCGAGATTGTCTTCGGGAACCGGGATGGAATCATTTGCGCCTCGACCGCCGCTGGCCCCGCTTTCGAGGGAGCGCGGATCTGGATGGGAATGCGCGCCGCCACCGGTGCGGTCTACCAGGTGCGCGCGGAGGAGGGCGCGCTGAAGTGCGCGGTGTTGGGGAATACCGGACCGCGCGGAATCTGTGGAAGTGGCCTAGTGGATGCGGTCGCGGCGGGTCTTGAGCTGGGATGGATTCTTCCAGCGGGGAGACTCAACTGTGGTTCGGAGAATCTCATGATTGCGGATCCGGTGGCTCTCTCGCAAACCGATATCCGTCAGCTCCAGCTTGCCAAGGGAGCCATCGCCGCTGGCATTACGATCCTGCTGAACCGCATTGGAGCCAGCCGGGAAGAGGTCAAGACCCTGTATCTCGCGGGGGCCTTCGGGAACTACATCAGCAAGGAGAGCGCGAAGCGGATCGGGCTACTCGATTTCCCCACCGGAAAAATCCGTCCGGCGGGAAACACCGCGCTGCTGGGAGCGAAAATGGCCCTTTTTCAACCCGAGGCTGAAACGAATCTGTTTCCGGCCCTGCTCGGAATGATCGAACATATCTCCCTCAGCGCGGATCCACGCTTCATGGAAATCTATGTGGCGGAGATGGGGTTTCCCGCTTCAGACGGGTAACCTCATTCACCCAACCCCCTTTTCCCACTGGGCGAAGTGGGAGCGGTACATCCCCTCTCCTGTGGGAGAGGGGATTAAGGGGTGAGATCATACCTTGGGTAATGTGATGTCCACCTGCCCCTGGTACTTCCCCTTACGATCACCATAGGACACCTCACACTCGCCATCCGCGGCCAGGAAGATCACCTGGGCGATTCCCTCGTTGGCATAGATCTTCGCGGGCAGCGTGGTGGTGTTGCTGATCTCCAATGTGGCGGTGCCTTCCCATTGTGGCTCGAAGGGAGTCACATTGGTGATGATTCCGCAACGTGCATAGGTCGATTTGCCCACACAGATGGTGATGACCTCGCGGGGGATACGGAAATACTCGACTGTTTTGGCCAGCGCGAAGGAGTTGGGCGGGATGATGGCAATGTCTCCCTTGAAGGAGACCATCGAACGCGAATC
>CAZORO010000124.1:9774-11688 GCA_964581845.1 uncultured bacterium | reverse complement strand
ACTTCAGCCAGAAACCCCTTCCCGAATTGATGCGGCTTGTAGCCACCCCCACCAGTGAACGGCAATTCATCATGTATGAGGCCCTACGCAAGGGTGCGGCGATTGAGGACTTGTATCGTTTGACACACATCAAGCACTGGTTCCTGCGGCAGATGAAGGAGCTGGTGGAGCTCGAGGAGGAGGTCATTAAATTCAAAGGCAAAGGTCTTCCAGATGAACTTCTGACGAAGTGCAAGAAAGATGGATTCTCCGACCGATACCTTGCTGGGTTACTCGGAATTCCAGAGACCAGCCTACGTCAATCCCGTCTTTCATTAGGAATCCAGGAGGCTTGGGAGCCGGTGCCGGTAAGCGGTGTCGAGAATGCCGCCTACTATTTCTCCACCTATAACGCGCCGGATATTGTCTCCGTCAGTAAGGCCCGCAAAGTAATGGTCTTAGGCGGAGGTCCGAATCGCATCGGGCAAGGGATCGAATTCGATTATTGCTGTGTCCATGCTGCCTTCGCGCTACGCGACGCCGGTATCGAATCGATCATGGTCAACTGTAATCCTGAGACTGTCTCGACTGATTACGACACCTCCAACAAGCTCTATTTTGAACCACTGACTGTCGAGGATGTCCTGAGCATTTACGAGAAGGAAAAACCCGAGGGCGCGATCATCCAATTCGGAGGCCAGACTCCATTGAATATCGCAAGGGACCTGGATGCAGCCGGAGTCCATATTCTCGGAACCAGTGTCGACACTATCGACCTGGCGGAGGACCGTGACCGTTTCAGGCAGGTGATGCAGCGGCTGGGTATCCCGCAAGCCCCCAGCGGCATGGCCAGCTCCATCGAGGAGGCGCTCGAAATCGCGGCCCAGATTGGATACCCCCTGATGGTACGTCCCTCCTATGTCCTGGGCGGACGTGGGATGGAGGTGGTCTATGATGAGGTGATGCTCAGGGAGTATGCCGCCGCGGCGGTGGGGGTTACTCCGGAACGTCCGATCCTGATTGATAAATTTCTGGACAACGCGATTGAATGCGAGGCCGATGCCATCGCGGATGGTAGGGACGCTTTTGTGCCCATCGTGATGGAGCATATCGAGCTGGCCGGAGTTCACTCCGGTGATTCGGCCTGTGCCATTCCACCCATCAGCATCCCGCCGCGGCATATTGAAACCATCAGCGAATATACGCGCAAGATCGCGATGGAGTTGAATGTCACCGGCTTGATGAACATCCAGTATGCGATCCATGAAGATGTCGTCCATATTCTGGAGGCGAATCCACGTGCCTCACGAACCGTGCCTCTCGTATCCAAAGTCTGTAATGTTTCCATGGCGCGTATCGCCACTCAGATCATGCTGGGAGCTTCGCTCTCTGACTTTAACCTGGAACACAAGCCACTCCCTCACTTCGGAGTGAAGGAAGCGGTCTTCCCGTTTTACATGTTTCCCGAAGTCGATCCAGTTCTCGGCCCCGAAATGCGATCCACGGGAGAGGTGCTTGGCATGGCGGACAGCTTCGGTTTGGCCTTTTACAAATCTCAGGAGGCCGCTCAGCAGCGGCTCCCCTCCAAGGGAACTGTCCTTATTACGGTAGCGGATAACGATAAACCTCAGATTCTCAGTGTGGCCCGGCAGCTCCTCGACCTCGGTTTCAAGATCAAGGCGACCCGGGGAACCCACGCCTTCCTAACCAGTAATGGCATTCAGTCTGAAATGGTGAACAAGATTTACGAGGTACGTCCCGATCTGGTGGATGTGATGAAGACGGGAGATATTCAGTTGGTGATCAATACCCCGCAAGGCAAGCGTTCAACTCAGGACGATTCTTATATCCGCAAGGCCGCGATCCGTCATAAGATACCCTACATTACTACCCCTGCCGCGGCGGTGGCGGCCGTACGCGGGATCACCGCATGTA
>CAZORO010000124.1:0-9764 GCA_964581845.1 uncultured bacterium | reverse complement strand
AGCAGGGCAAGTCAGAAGTACGTTCGCTGCAGGAGTATCACTCAAGGATCAGGTAACTGAGGCTTGTGTATCGGAAAAGGGAACCGGCTCACCATTTGATATCCACTTTCCTCGACACTCGTTTCGATAGGAATGAGACTGAGGATCTACCGAGACTCCCACCATGATGACAACCAGCCACACGGCCTGCCATCCGGCCGCAGAGAAGATATAGGAAACAGTGGAATCGATACATTGTTCTGTTTCCATGAGGTGCTAACTAAGCCAAAATAAGGATGTCTTTCCACTGCTCGTGATATGAGTCACGGTGAAAAAATGATAGGTGGTAGTAGAAATTTGTTGGTTTTAATGGGATGACCTTGTATCCTGCTCAGCATTGCAGCTAGAGGTCTGCTGGTGTTCACATGGGAATCCTCCAACCCCAACCAGATTTCCCCGGTCAAGGTCCAGGCAGGATGTATTGTGATCCATCCAAACAGGAGGAGCCTTATCTCAAGATGCGCATCCGACACCCCCTAATCATGCCAGTTGTTCTACTCGTTTTGGTCACTCTGTTACTGGTGGCATGTCACCAAGAAGCAGACACCACACAAAAATCTCAGGCTCCCTCAGGACCGCCACCGGCGGTTGTGGTTGCGGAGGTAACCCAACAGACCGTCCCTCTTGTGCGCGAGTACACAGCCCGTACCGATTCCAGTGCCACGGTGGATCTGCGCGCGCGAGTCGAGGGGATTCTCCAGGAACAGCTTTTCGAGGAAGGAAAGCTGGTGAAAAAGGATCAGGTTCTTTTTAAGATCGACCGGGCTCCTTTCGAAGCGCGTGTCCAATCAGCCCAAGCAAAACTTCTAAAAGCGGAAGCGGATCTCGCCTATGCTCAGCAGCAAGTGAGTGTCCGCGCCGCCGAGGCGGAATTGGCGCAAGCCAAGGCCAGGTGGGTACGCGAGGAAAAGGAGCTGAAACGGACCACCGCCCTTGTCAATCAAGGGGTTCAGACTCCACAGGACCTGGAGACAGCGACCGCACGGGAGCAATCAGCGAAAGCAGAGACGGAATCACGTGAAGCTCAACTGGTCAACGCAAGATTGACCGAGGATGCCAATATCAAGCAAGCCTCGGCGGCGGTGGCAATCGCCAAGGCTGATCTGACCCAGGCGAATCTGGACCTGAGCTACTGTACGATCACCTCACCCTTCGATGGTCTCATCGGTTTGGTTCAAACGGATGTGGGCAATCTGGTGGGACGTGGAGAGACAACCCTTTTAGCCACGGTCTCCGCGCTAGATCCCATCCGTGTTTTCCTGGGAATCAGCGAGGCAGACTATCTCGACTTGTCGAGACGTGAAAAAGAAAAGACTCCACCCGATTTCGAGATGATCCTTGCGGATGACTCAATCTACCCACATAAAGGCCGCTACTTGATGTCTGACCGGGCCGTGGATCTTAAGACCGGAACTCTCTCCTTGGTGGCTGAATTCCCCAACCCAAACAACTGGCTCCGCCCCAATCAGTTTGCCCGGGTGAGGGTTGCCGTGGATGTAGTGGAAAATGCCATCTTGGTCCCCCAACGTGCGGTTTTTGAACAACAGAGCACTAAGGTGCTCTATGTGGTGGGAGCCGAAAACAAAATCGCGCTCCGGACCGTCTCGGTCAGTGATCGTTATGAAGACAAGTACATTGTCACCGAAGGTGTCCAAGCGGGTGAGAAAGTAATCATCGAGGGGCAGATCAAGGTAAAACCAGGAGTCACGGTTAATCTCTCTGACAAACCAATCACCCAGGAGCCAGCCACGGCGGAGAAGGGGAAATAACCCATGGCCAAATTCTTCATCCACCGTCCCGTTTTCGCTATCGTTATCTCCCTGGTCATCCTGATCGCTGGCGGAGTCAGCATCGGGGTACTTCCCATCGCTCAATATCCACAGATCTCACCTCCTACCGTGGAGGTCGAGATCAACTATCCAGGCGCCAATGCCGAGACAGTCGAACAGTCCATCGCCACGAATGTCGAGGCCGAGGTCAATGGCGCGGAGAACATGATCTACATGTCTTCAAAATCCTCCAGCGATGGACGCTACCTCCTGCAATGCACATTCAAAATCGGAACCAACCTCGACCTGGCCAATGTGGATATCAACAACCGGGTCAACAAGGCGCAACCGAAACTTCCCAAGGAGGCCATCTCAGCGGGCATCTCGGTAAAAAAGAAGTCACCTGATATGCTGCTTGTGATTTCGCTCTACTCCCCGGACAAGACCTACGACGAAACATTCCTTTCCAACTACGCCTCCATCAATTTGGTCGATGCCATTGCACGGACCTCGGGCGTCGGTTCCACCATGATCGTGGGCCAGCGAGACTATGCCATGCGTTTCTGGGTGCGTCCCGACAAACTCGCTAAACTCGGTTTGACCGGCTCGGACATCGCGGATGTCATCCAGGAACAGAACCTCGTGGCCGCCGCCGGACAGGTGGGACAACCCCCCGCCAAATCGGGTACTGAATTTCAGTATACGGTTAATGTTAAGGGCCGCCTTACCGATGTCGAGGAATTCGAAAACATGATTGTGCGGACCCTGCCGGATGGTTCCATCCTACGGATGAAAGATGTGTCTCGTACAGAGCTCTCAGGTAAAAGCTACACGAGCTTCGGGCGTAAGGATGGCATCCCCTCCACCCTGATCATTGTATACCAGCTTCCCGGCGCGAATGCGATTCAGACCGCCGACAATGTCCGCAAGCTGGTGGAGGAGACCTCTAAAGGTTTCCCATCTGGCCTGGAATACCGGATTTCACTAGATACCACCGAGTTCGTGAAAGTTGCCATTCATGAGGTTTTCATCGCATTACGCGACGCGATCATTCTGGTGCTCATCGTCGTGTTCGTTTTCCTGGGCAGCTTCCGGGCCACATTGATCCCAATGCTGGCGGTGCCGGTTTCGTTGGTGGGAACCTTCGCGGCCTTTGTGGCGCTGGGTTTCTCGATCAACACTCTCACGATGCTGGCTATCGTACTCGCCGTGGGAATCGTGGTCGACGACGCCATTGTGGTGGTGGAGGCCGTGGAACACCACATTCAGCATGGGCTTTCTCCCCTTGAGGCCACTGAAAAAGCCATGGATGAGGTCAGCGGACCGGTGGTGGCCATCGCTCTGGTCTTGTGTGCGGTGTTTGTTCCGGTTTCCTTCATGGGAGGGATTGTCGGCCAGCTCTACAAGCAGTTCGCGATTACTCTCTCAATCTCCGTATTGCTTTCAGCCCTGGTCGCCTTGACACTCACCCCCGCCCTCTGCCGCATGTTGCTTCGTCCGCGCAAGGAAATGCGCGGTCCTATCGGCATATTCTTAAGAGGCTTCAATTACTTGTTCGGGAAAGTGACCCATGGGTATCTTGGTGGTGTCCGTTTCCTGCTCCGGCGGACCATCATCGCTTTAGTAGCCTTGGCGGGCCTCTGGTATGGGGCGGGAGCCTTGCTTCAGAAACTTCCAACTGGTTTTGTTCCTGATGAGGACCAAGGCTACTTCTTCGCGGCCTTTAACCTGCCCGATGGCGCCTCCATGGAGCGGACCGATGCTTTGATGAAACGAGCTGAAGCGGACCTCAAGGAGGTCCCTGGTATTGGAGAAGTCCTTACCTTGGGGGGCCTGAATCTACTCACCAACGCCTACACCTCCAACAGCTCCACTATCATCGCCATGCTCAAGCCCTGGGAGGAAAGGCATACCGGGGAAGAGCAGATCAAGAGCATCATGACTAATGTCCGCCAGAAGTTCGCCGCATATCCTGAGGCAATCAGTATCATCTTCCCCCCCGCGCCCATCCCCGGTCTGGGAAACGCGGGAGGTTTTCAATACGAGCTTCAAGATAGGGGTGGTACGACTCCTCAAGCGCTTGATGATATGACCAAAAAGTTCCTTGAAGCTGCCTCGCAAAGTCCCATAGTCACGAGTCTCTACACCGGTTTCCGCACCAGCATTCCACAAATCAAGCTAGACATCGACCGTGACAAAGCAAGGACATTGGAGATCCCCATCGACCAAGTTTTCCAAGGTTTACAGATCTATCTGGGTGGGCTTCAGGTCAATGATTTCAATCTTTTCGGACGGACTTATAAAGTGATGGTCCAGGCGGAGAAGGATTTCCGGAGAACACCGGAGAATATCCGCGACATCTACCTGCGCACGGGCGATGGCTCCATGGTCCCGATGTCCACCTTGAGCAAAATCGATATGATGACCGGCCCTGACATCCTGCAACGCTTCAACATGTTTCGTACCGCCGAAATCAGCGGCGCCAATGCTCCTGGGTACTCATCGGGCGATGCCATCAAAGCGATGGAGGATCTTTCAGCTAAGGAGCTCCCGCAAGGGTATGGCTTCCAGTGGACTGGTGTGGCCTATCAGGAAAAGGAGGCGGGAGGATCCCAGGGGATCATCTTCGGCATGGCACTCGTTTTCGTCTTCCTCGTGTTGGCGGCTCAGTATGAGAGCTGGGCGGTGCCTTTCTCCGTGCTGTTTGGTTTGCCGATCGGGGTCCTCGGAGCGTTTCTTTTCGTAGCGGGACGAGGTTTCATCAACGATGTCTATGTCCAGATCGGCATCGTGACCCTCATGGGTTTGGCCGCCAAGAACGCCATCCTGATCGTTGAATTCGCCAAGGAAAAACATGAGCGCGAGGGGATGGGTCTTTTTGAAGCGGCGGTGGAGGGAGCCAAACTGCGTTTCCGTCCGATCATGATGACCGCTTTCGCCTTCATCCTCGGTGTTGTACCGCTGGTCGAGGCGTCGGGAGCTGGAGCCAATGCGCGTGCCAGCATCGGTACGGCGGTGTTCGGTGGGATGTTGATGGCCTCAGTGGTCGGCATCTTCTTCATCCCCATGCTCTATGTGCTGATTCAGGGCATGGCGGAGAAGATCGGAGGACCGCCGAAGCCCCTCACGAAATCCAGTCAGAGTGGTCATTAGAATCTAAAGGGTGATTACCTCGAAAAGGTGGCCCCTTCCGTCAAGGAGGGGAACTACTCGATTGATCTAGGATCAATGGATGAAAAGGAAGTAGCCATGAACTCACGTATCACTGTCCGGGTGTCTTTGAATCTCGCGCTTATGCTCTTGATGGCCAATGCAGTATCACCCATCCCGGCCAATCAAGATAAAACCAGTCTTGATGATCTCGCTTCCCAGTTTGTGTCGCCTCCCGCCTCTGCTCGTCCTTGGGTGTATTGGTTCTGGCTCAATGGAAATATCACGCAGGAGGGCATCACCGCTGATCTCGAGGCCATGGCGCGTGTGGGAGTCGGCGGTGTTCTCATGATGGAGGTCGATCAGGGTATCCCCAAAGGACCTATCTCCTTCGCGGGAGATGAGTGGCGCGAGTTGTTCAAGCATGTAGCCAAGGAAGCTTACCGTCTTGGGATCGAGGTCAATATGAACAACGATGCCGGTTGGTGCGGCAGTGGCGGACCTTGGATCACTCCGGAACAATCCATGCAGCGTGTCGTTTGGTCTGAAATTCATTGCACTGGCCCCAAGCATTTTGATCAGTCCCTTCCCCAGCCTTCCGCAAATGGAAATTTTTACCGGGACATTGCTGTTATCGCTTTCCCTTCACCCTTGGGCGAGACCCCCCTTCTCAGTTCTCTCTCGCCAAAGGTGATCACCGATGGGACAGATGATGGATTTGATGCCACCCCTCTGCTAGACCAGAATCCTGGAACCAAAGTCTCGCTTCCAAAACCCACTCCGGACCATTCCCGCTGTATGCAGATGGAGTTCAAAGAACCTTTCGAGGCAAGGTCCTTGACCTTGAACTGCGCGGATGGACTGAACCGTCTCCATACACAGATCCAGATTTCAACCGATGGAAAGGATTTCCGCACCCTCCGGGAGGCGGATTTTATGTCCTCCGCCAAATCGGTCTCCTTCGGAGCGGCTTCCTCACGTTTCTGGAGGCTCATTTTCACTCATGCCGACACACATTCCGAAAACATCGAATTAACGGACTTGGATCTGAGTCCACGAGCGGTCATCGAAAACATCGAAGCCAAGTCCGCTCTCGTCTCCCGTGCAGTAAGATTTCCATCTGATTCCGAACTATCCGCATCTGTCCCATCCATTTCAATCAACCAAGTCATGAACCTGACTCAGCATCTTTCCTTAGATGGACGCTTGGAGTGGGATGTTCCGGCTGGGGAGTGGACCGTCATCCGTTTCGGGCACACCTCCACAGGCCGTGTCAACTCCCCCGCACCTCAGTCGGGAACCGGCCTGGAGTGCGATAAACTCAGCAAGGAGGGCATCGAGGCGCAGTTCAATGGCCTCATCGGCAAGCTCATCGCGGATTGCACCCCCTATGTGGGAATGGTCCCGGGTGGACTGACCATGACTCATATCGACAGCTGGGAGGTGGGTTCCCAAAACTGGACAGCCAACTTCCCCGGGGAATTCTCTAAGCAGCGCGGCTATGACCTGCTTCCATGGCTGCCGGTACTGACTGGACGGGTTGTGGAAGGCATGGACCAATCCGAACGCTTTCTGTGGGATCTCCGTTTGACCATCGGGGAATTACTCGCTGACAACTACGCGGGTCACCTCCGGGATCTGTGCCACCAACATGGAATGACCCTTTCCATCGAAGCCTATGGGGACTGTGTGTTCGACAACCTGACCTATGCGGGCCGCGCGGATATCCCGATGAGCGAATTCTGGGTCGGTGGGAGTGCAATGGAACTGGGTAAATCCATGTCCTCGGCGGCTCACACTTACGGCAAGCAAATCACCGGCGCGGAAAGCTTCACGGCTGGTTACAACGAAGGCCAATGGAAACAACACCCTTACTCACTGAAGGCTCTTGGGGATCAGGGCTTCTGCCAAGGGATCAACCGTTTCGTGGTACACCGTTACGCCATGCAACCTTGGCTCAACCGTGTTCCTGGAATGACCATGGGACCCTGGGGAGTCCATTATGAGCGTACGGAAACCTGGTGGGAACAGAGCGGTCCCTGGCATGAGTATCTGAGCCGCTGCCAATACCTCCTACAGCAGGGAAAATTTGTCGCGGATGTCTGTTACCTGATCAGCGAGGGTGCGCCCAATGACGCTCCCCCGCGCCCCAATCTCCAGCCCTCAATCCCCGATGGATACGATTACGATGCCTGCCCTTCGGAACTGGCAGCTCAGATAGAGGTCCGAGATAAGCGCATCGTGCTGCCCAGCGGGATGACCTACCGTGTGCTTGCGCTCCCCTGGGGAAACCGGATCAATCCAAACCTTTTGAAGGAGGTCAAACGGCTCGCGGATGCTGGGGCGATCATTGTGGGACCACGCCCCATTAAGCCCCCCAGTCTCGCGAGATATCCAAAGTGTGATGAAGAGGTGGTCCAATTGGGGAAAGAGCTTTGGGACAATGGCTCCTCCTCTCATGCGAAGGTGATCAGCGAAACCTCGCTCAAGCCGGTCTTCGCGCGGCTGGGACTATCCCCGGATTTCACCAGCAGACCAGGACTCCGCTACATCCACCGGCTCATCGGTGATGTGGACTGCTACTTTGTCTCCAATCCGCAAGCCTATTCGGTCAATTCCCTCTGCCAGTTCCGTGTCACCGGTAAACAGCCGGAGCTCTGGTGGCCTGACAGCGGTCTTAGGGAAGATGCACCCATCTTTGAGCAGAAGGGAGATCTCACCTCCTTACCCCTACGTCTAGGGCCAAGCGGCTCGGTGTTCGTCGTCTTTGGGAAACCCCTCAATAACACCAATCCGTGGGTTTCATTTTCGCGGGATGGAGAGAGTCTGATCCCCACAGGGGATTCGCACTCCAATATCACCATCGAAAAGGCACTGTATGGTATCTTAGATGACCCCACGCGGACACGCGATGTGACCGCCAAGGTCCAATCGATTGTCGCGGTGGGCAACAACCAGATCCGCGTCGATGAGATGGCCAAAGGAGATGATCCCGCTCTGGATATAGTCAAGACTTTGACCATCGACTACAAAGTGGGCGATCAATCCATCCATGTGTCCGGCAAGGATCCGGAAAGGGTCTTTCTTCCGGTCTACTTCCCAGACATCGTAATCGAGAAAGCCATCTATGGAGTGTTGGAGGATCCCGCCTCTACAAGAGATGTGACCGCCAAGGTGCGTCATCTTTTGGAGCTGGGCGAATATAGTTTCCAGGTCGCGCGCCTAGCTCAAGACGATGACCCAGCCTTTGGCGTAGTGAAAACCGTGATCATCGACTGCCTGATCGATGGCAAACCGGCTAAGTTCACTGGCACGGACCCAGAGACCATCTGTCTGGCGGTTCCGCCCATCACCGAATCAGCACCCGCCGCTCAACTCATCTCCGCAAAGGACAAAAAGTTGTATCTGGAGGCATGGCAAGGGGGAAACTACGAACTCAAGGCCACATCAGGCCGAACCGTCTCGAGTAAAGTCTCTGAACCTCCCTCCCCCATCGAGATTGAAGGGCCTTGGGATCTTTCCTTCCCTCCTGGCTGGGAGGCTCCTACCGAATTCAAGATGGAGAAACTCACCTCTTTGAACAATTGTCCAGATCCAGGCGTGAAGTACTTCTCAGGTACCACCATCTACAAGAAGACCTTCAATATCCCGGATTCGCGCCTCGATTCCGGACAGAGGATCCATCTCGATCTGGGTGAGGTGAAAGTCATCGCACAGGTCACCCTCAACGGTCACGACTTAGGGATTCTCTGGAAGCCGCCTTTCACTCTCGATATCACGGAAGCTGCGAAGAAGGGAGACAATGTACTCATAGTCAAGGTTACCAACCTCTGGCCAAACCGTCTGATTGGAGATGAACAGAGACCAGAAGACACCACCCGGAATCCCGATGGATCGCTCAAGGAATGGCCACAGTGGTTGCTTGAGAACGGTTCAAGCCCCAGCGGAAGGCTCACCTTCAGTACCTGGAAATTCTATGACAAGGACTCGCGCTTGTTCGAGTCCGGTCTTCTTGGCCCGGTCCGGTTGGTCACGACTTATGTGACACCCCTGCAGTAACGAACCACCCTGTGGATTGGGTATGGGAGTAGCGGTTGGACTCTACTCCCAGTGAAGGTCGAGCCAGTCCGAAGTACCCTTGTTCTTCTCAACACGCTGGTAGGCCTCCTCCAGGGACTGGACACCTGGAAGTGTCCGTTCGAGGCTAGACTGAACTGTCCGCTCCCCTTCACCAAGAACATCGCAAGCCATCACCCATTCATCTCCTTGCGGATTCGAGATGGTGACATGAAGGCCAATGATCTCCTTGATCCCTTGCTGGAACATGGCCGCGACAAGTTGGTCGAGGCTATCGCTCACAAAGGTTGACATTTCGGGGCTGTCGAAAGGTGAGGGCAACAAGCCTTCGCGCCGTGCCGGATCGGGGTGGAACAGGATACGGCGCAAATCCATGAATTTGGCGAATTGGACTGCCGCTTTAGGATCCTCGGACTGGGGGCGAAAGCGGTATTCAACCGAGTTCTTCCCAATAATCAGATCGCTCACGCGGATCGCTCCGCGCGCCGCGATCTCCTTGCGGATAAAAAAGCCTGTGGCATCCACCAAGTCACTGAAGCGGAAGACATCGCCCTCCTGGATGAAAAAGCGTTTACATCCAGGTCAAACTGGATCTCGCTACGTGGTTTCCAATCCGGATCGATGGGACGTCGTGTCTCGATGAAGGATTCTCCATCTTGTACTCGCAGGCGGGTGTCCTCCAGCATGTGATGAGAAAGGTCATCCAACACAAACTCATATGGGGGAGCC
>CAZORO010000123.1:0-11693 GCA_964581845.1 uncultured bacterium | reverse complement strand
GATTGCACGACATTTGCGCGATCCGGCTCCCATCGAAGGTGAAAAGCCCCACCTCCATTCCGAGCCGCGCGGCCGCCAAAGCCGCCTCCAGTCCGGCATGACCAGCACCCACAACAACAATATCAAAGGCGTTTGACATCGGCTCCTCAGCCGTGCGGATGAACTACGATCTTCATTCCTTGACGGGATTCCATGGTCTCGAAGGCTTGATGGATCTGTGTCAATGGAAAGCGGTGCGTAATCAGTGGTTCGGTGCGTACAGTTCCATTCTCCAGCAATCTCACCGCAATTTCATGGTGACGCGGCACGCAGCCATGCGAGCCGGTTACAAAACACTCCTTGTAGTGGATCGTGTTTGAAGGGAAGCTGAGCGAACGGGTTCCCTTGGGAAGCCCGCCAAAGAGGTTTACATAGCCCCGGTGGGCCACCATCTCGATAGCCTGTTCATGGGCCTCCACCGAACCGCTGGTGGTCATGACGATATCCGGTCCCTCTCCAGAGGTTTCCTCACGGCACCTGGCCAACACATCCTCATCACCGGTGCAGATGTAAACATCGGCATTGTAAGCCTTGGCGATCTCCAAACGTTTCCGGCTGCGCTGGACTGCGATGACTTTGACCGCTCCCATGGCACGCGCGAGGTCGATCATCATGCACCCGATCGGCCCCAGGCCCATGATGACAATGGTCTTGCCGATCGACATATTCACAATCTCCAGGCCATTGATGGCGCAGGCCAATGGTTCCGCCAGCGAAGCGGTATCAAAATCCAACTTGTCCGAAAAAGGGGTCACCGGCCCTTCCTCCAGCAGGAGCTTGGTCAACTTCATGTACTGTGCGAATGCCCCTGGAATCTGGTAACCCACCGCATAGTTGATCGCGCAGTTATTCCCCAGCCCGTTTCGGCACCACCAGCATTGCCCGCATGGCACATCCGCGCCGATGGCAACATGGTCACCCTCCTTGACACGAGTCACATTCTTCCCTGCCTTGACCACTACGCCACTGGTTTCATGGCCGATGATCGTGGGCGGTTTCACACGTGGATTGCCATGGTGGAAGATACGCACATCAGAGCCGCAAATTGAAACCGCCTCGACTTTCATCAAGGCCGAGTCGTCATCAATCTCAGGGGTGGGAACCTCCTTGAGAGTCATCTTGTCCAAATCTTCAAGTACCGCCGCAAGCATTATTTTCTGGTCTCCTGTTATGTATTCTTTCAGCTCAAATAACTCGCTGATTGGAGTAGCGAATTTATTCGCATTGTCTTACACCTCCGGAATAATTCCCATTTTCATGTTACCTGGCGAATAAATTCGCTCCTTCAGATGCTATGGCTCCACCAACACCTTCGAGAAAAATTCCGTACGGTCCCGCATCATCTTGAGCGCGCCAAATGCTTCCGGGAGTCCAACACGGTGAGTCACCAAGGAAGTGAGGTCAATCCGTTTAGTGGCCAGAGCTGTGAGGACATCACTCCAATCGTTGTGGTTTCCGGTATGGCTGTATTCTGAGTTCCAGGTACCAAAGATTCCCACCTCACGGCGCATGAGTTGGGAGAGTAATCCCATTGGCATTTTCACATCCGCCGAGGGATTCCCCAAGAGCACCACACGTCCTCCCCGTCCCACTGCTTTAAGTGCTTGCAATGTTGTAGGTGGACATCCCGCCGCCTCAATGCACACATCCGCTCCCTGACCAGCAGTCAGGCTCTCCACCTTAGCCACGGGGTCCTCTTCACGCGAGTCGAAAGAGAGGTGGAATCTCATCGCGCGCGCCATCTCGAGTTTCTTCGGAACAATATCAAAGAGCACTACCTGCGATGCCCCCAGAGCTCGTACCCACTGCACCACCATCAACCCAATTGGACCAGCCCCAAACACCGCTACAGTCTCACCCACCGAACAACCACCACCCCGCCGGACCGCATGGAGCGCCACCGCTGCTGGCTCGGTCATAGCGGCCTCTTCAAGGGAGACTCCCTCGGGTACCCGCAGCAGATTGGCTTGTGGCGCCACCACATACTCGGCGAAACCACCATCACTGCGCGAACCAAGGTAGTCATAATCGTAACACTGAACATACTGCCCGCGTTCACAGGCCGGGCACTTACCACACCAGATAAGCGGAAAAACGGTCACCCGATCTCCCGGCGAAAAATCCTCCACACCGGGGCCGCAGGACTCTATCGTCCCCGCGAACTCATGCCCGCATACCGTTGGAAAGTGGTAGGTTCCTTTTACAAAGACACGTGGGATATCCGAACCGCAGACCCCACAGAAGCCAACTCGGATACGCACCTGCCCCTTGCCTGGAACCGGGGCTGGGATCTCTTGGCAGCGTGCCTCTCCTATCCCATGCAAAACCAGGGCTCGCATAATCAGCTCGGTCATCACCCCTTGACCCATCTGCTGGCCAGCAAGACCTCCTCGGCCTGAGTGGACCAGTAGCCCTTGCGGACCTGTTCACCAACATCGCCGGGAAACGGCAGCTGACCAGACAGATCCGTAATTGGGGTAAGCGGAAGGTTCTTGCATTGGGGATAGATCACAATTTTGTTGAAGGCTTTACCATCGCGGACCCACATCACCCCCTCCTTGGCACCCTCCAGGCCCACCACGGCATAGACACTCGAGTTGGTGTTCAAGTAACCCGCCTGAACCTTGCGCAACACCTCATACATGTCATCGATGCGGCTGCCGCTGTTACCGCTGATGGTAACCTGGTCATAGTGGATGTCGCCCATATTGAGAGCACCCTCGCCACGTTTGAAACCAGCGAAGAGATTCACCACGCCATATTGTTTCAGTCGTTTGATTGCCGCCTCGATGACCGGGGGAACCGGGCAGAGGGCAACCAGGAAATTGAATCCATTGGGCGCGAGCTCATCCAATGACTTCTCATAGCCAGAGTTGTTTGGATTCAATGTCACGAAACGGACTCCCGCCTCTTGAGCCATAGAGGTATAACGATCTTGAACCGACTGGAGACGTGGATCGCTGATATCAGTCAACAGGACAGTCTTCAAGTTGGGGGCCTGGCCAGCCTTCTTCACCGCGAAGGTACGTACCAGATGCATCTGTCCCATCGGACCAGCCCCACCGCATAACCACACCACTTCATCCATTGGGCCCATGTCCACACGGGCATAGGAGGCTTCAACACATGCCCACGGCTCCACCAACGCGGTTTCCGAATATCCCGCCTTGGTCTCTGTAATGGGGATGAGATATTCCTGGACCTCAGGCCCGAAAACACCATAATCGCAGAATCCTCCCCACACATCATAACCCACCGCCTTGCCATACTTGAGCATATCTGCCTGTACGATGAATCGGGCACCAACCTTGAACTTTGAGGCCACATTCTTGCCCGCCTCGACAATGGTCATGGCGATTTCATGCCCCGGAACCACTTTCTTCTTCTCAACATCATAGTTGACCAGACGCGGGTGCGACTTCCCAGCGGTCACCACCTTCACATCCGAGAAACAGATACTGTTCACATCAACCCGGAAAGCCACATCATCCGGTCCAGGCTGGGGACGCGGGATCTCCACCAGATCCATTTTTTCGAAGCCGGTGCCGCTCAGCTGCCAACAGCGTGCTGTCTTGGGAAGGCTGTAATCAACCTTACGATAAGTATCGAGAACACTTGACATGATATCCCTCTGATTCGTTGGAGTGCTTCGAGGCAAACCTGGAAAGGCAATCCCCGGCATGGGCGGGTTCCCTGCGGCCTCAATACGTTGATTATCAATGTTCAGAGGTTGGATGACAAGGCGAGTTAAAGAGGGTTGACTTAGAATGCAGCCTTCCCCTCTCTCCCCTTCCCTCGCAAGGAGGGAGGGGGAGAAGGCTAACGCTATTTCCCCATCATCTCATGCACGGCGGCGAGGATATCGCGCTCCACAGTGGGGGCCCAGGGACCATAACTACCATAAAAAACCATCGCATCCTTGCCCTCATAACCACCCTCACGCAATACCCGTAGTGAGGGGATGTACGCGAACACATCATTGGCGTAGGAAATCACCCACAAGTGATCCCGGCCAAACTCATATTTAAGACGGAGGGAGTAATCCACCACGCTCTCACCCGCCAGGGCGATCATGGACAACGTGTCCGAGAACTTCCAGACCTGCATGGGATATGGGTAGGTGGTCTCCAGGGCCCCCTTGGTATCGAGGATCTTCAACAACCTTTCCGCACGGTTCTTGACCACCAGTTCCTTGGATTGGCTCTGCTGAACCAGCTCCTCGCGGGTTGGCGGGGTGGTGAAGGCAAGGGGAATCTCTTTGTAAACAGCCTCAATGGGGCCTTTGACCTCAGTCATGGGACCCTCGAAAACCTTCTTGACAGCCGCCGCCAATTCCTTTCCATACTGCTTAGCATGTTCAATCTCCCGGCGTGGATGTGGATTGATGTCACCACCACAGCCCATGGTGAAGAACGCGGTGCAATTGGGAAATGCGGCCTCGATTTCCGCTTGTGCGAACCCGGCGTAATCCCCATTTAGGACATACAGGTTTAGAGTCGTGTTGTGACAGGCATAGCCCATGGCCACGGCCTTGATGGTTCCATCCATGCGATTGGCCAGCAGCACCGGGACATCATGATCCACCGGCCCAATGGGATTCACCCCAATAGTTACCCCCTCGAGGGTATACTCACGGCGGTTCTTACCAAAGCCGGCATTCCCAATACCCCAGGAAAGGGTACACGGTTCCAGGTTATTCACGGCTGCATGGATAGCCTCCATAACCTTGGTTGGAATTGAGTTGGTGTACTCCAATATCCACTTGGTCTGTTCCTCGGGCATCTCGTACATGTCCTCCAGCGTTTCACTCAACACCGGGCCGGAATGGGTATGCGATGAGGTCAACAACAAACGTTCACGGGGAATGCTCAACTCCTTTTGGGCCTGTTCCGAAATGCGGCGGGAAAGGCTGGCGGAAAAACCTAGGAGATCGGAGGTCACCAACACACTGAGCGCCTTGTTTTCATCCTGGAAGGCGAGAGCCTTGATATAGATGTCCTGGAGCGTGCCCTCGGAAGGTTTGTTTCTGGAGGCATATCCCGCCATCCAGATACTTTTCTCCGGGGAGATGCAGACCTTGCCGGTCCCCACTCTCATAACCCCCTCACCTCCCAAAACAAGGTCTGGAATACATCCAAGCAGAGAGAGCGCAAACAAAAATCCCGTCAACATATTGAACAGAGCATTATAAGCGAATGTTATCATTAGCTAGAGTTACTCCTTCCAGGAAATACCCTCAAGATTGAGGAGAAATCGTTTCCAATCCAAACCACAACCGAATCCGCCAAGGTGGCCGTCCGAAGCAAGGACACGATGGCATGGGATCACAACCGGGATAGGATTACGCGCCATGGCCTGCCCGGCCGCTCGGGCGGCAAATGGACTTCCCGCCGCCGCCGCGAGCTCGGCATAAGACCTTGAACTCCCATATGGAATCTTTGAACACTCGTATAGTGCTCTCTTGATGAAAGGTGGCTGAGCCCCAAGATCAAAAGGAACCTTGAAGCAGACCCCCTCCCCCTTCAGGTATCTCTCCAGATCCTTCAGAAAGGCCTGGAACACCTCTGGAATTTCCTTACTCTGCCTTCCTGTTTCTCCCAGACGAATCGAAACCAATCTGCCATTCCGCCACTCCACAAGAACTGGTCCCGCATGGGAGCGAAGGGTAGCCAGAGTGGAACTGTTTGCGAATAAGTTTCCCATATGGTTATTTCTTTTTTACTCACCCTTTCCGCCCGGAACCATAGTAGGATGCTTTTGGATTGTTCAACAACCTGCTCCATCCATTCATGAGGAAAGGAGATTTATCCCATGGCGAAACAGGAAACCTCCGGAATATCCGGGCAACCCCTTCTCAAGAGAAGGCAGGTCCTCGAATTCACCGCCGCTGCCAGTGCGGGATTTTTGGCGAAAGGTCTGGCCGCTCAAGATCCAGCCGTCACCCCGCGGAAGCCGAATATCGTCTTGATCGTGGCGGATGATCTCGGTAATGCTGACCTTGGCTGCCAAGGAGGCATGGAGATCCCCACCCCCCACATCGATTCCATTGCCCATAATGGCGTTCTTTTCACCAGCGGTTATGTCTCCTGCCCGGTGTGTTCCCCCACAAGGGCAGGCTTGATGACTGGACGTTATCAGCAGCGCTTCGGGCATGAGTTCAATCCAGACCCTGATCGGAATGATGCGGATACCGGTGAACTGTTTGGGCTTTCACTCAATGAAAAGACCATGGCGGATCTTCTTAAAGCTCATGGGTATGTCACCGGTATTATGGGGAAATGGCACCTTGGAAAAGAGACCGGGTTTCATCCATTGCAGCGGGGATTCGATGAGTTTTACGGCTTTTTAGGCGGTTCTCACCACTACCTGGAGCCTTCGGAGCGAGGTAAAGAGCCCATTTTACGGGGTTTCGAGATCCTGCAAGAAGACGCGTACCTCACCAATGCCATCACTCGTGAGGCAGCCGCCTATATCGAACGTCATCAAGCGTCTCCCTTCTTTCTTTACCTGACTTATAACGCCGTTCATACGCCACTCGAAGCCCCCTCGAAATACTTGGACCGTTTCTCGAACATCACAGATAAAAAGCATCGCGCCTATGCCGCCATGCTGAGCGCTATGGATGATGGCGTGGGGGAAGTCTTGACCAAACTCCGCCAGGCGGGACTTGAGCAAGACACTCTCGTCTTCTTCATCAGCGATAACGGCGGACCCGAACCCATGAACACATCAAATAATGGCCGCCTACGAGCCACCAAGGGTACGGTCTACGAGGGTGGGATTCGTGTCCCATTCCTGCTCCAGTGGCCAGGGAAACTTCCTGGCGGAACCGTCTATCACTCCCCAGTGATCTCTTTGGACATTCTCACAACCGCGCTGGTGGCGGCGGGTGGACATCTCCCTAAAGATCCCCCACTCGATGGAGTGGATCTTCTGCCCTTTGTCCGTAAGGAAAAAACAGGGATTCCCCATGAGAGCCTCTGCTGGCGGATGGGGGTAAGGAGAGCCATCCGCAAGGGGGATTGGAAACTGGTTCAAATTGGAGAGAAACCTGTGGAGCTCTACAACCTCGCGTCAGATATCGGCGAAGAGACAAATCGAGCAGCCTCAAATCCAACGGTAGTGGCGGAGTTGGAGACTGTTTATAAGGGGTGGGAAGCCAACATGGTTCCCCCACGCTGGAAGGGGGCAAGAAAACGTCCCCAATGGCAGGATGAAGCGGAAGGGCGGCAAGAACGAAAGCAAAGGAAGGCGAAGTAGCCAATAGACGAGTGGAGTGGCGAATAATTGGGTGCAGTAGCAAATTCATTCGCATCTGGCCGCGCCTGCCTCTCCTTCGTCATCGAAGTAACATCATGCGAATGAATTCGCCACTCCGGCTGTTCAAAAAAACCACGGGCCGGAGAGGGTAATTCCCCCTCCGGCCCTTTTCTCTATTACCAACGGCGTTTCTGAAACTCCTGTAAAGGTGCGGGTTGCTTAGAAATCGCCGTATTCTCCACCGCCGCCACCGTGTGGACCAGCCGGAGCTTTCTCTTCCTTTTCGGGCTTCTCGGTAACCAAGGCCTCGGTAGTGAGAAGCAGACCAGCGATTGAGGCCGCGTTCTGCAGAGCGGTGCGGGTTACCTTGGTCGGGTCGATGACGCCATCCTTCACCAGATCGGTGTATTCGTCAGTGGCGACATTATAACCGATCTCTTTCTTGGCACCCTTCACCTGTTCAACCACGATCGAGCCTTCCAAACCGGCGTTGATGGCCAGCTGGCGAAGAGGTGACTCCAAGGCCTTCCTCAGGATCAGAATACCCAGCTGCTCATCTTCATCTTCCAACTTCATCTTCTCAAGAGCGGGCAGGGCACGCAGGAGAGCGGTACCACCCCCCGGAACGATTCCTTCCTCGACCGCCGCACGGGTGGCATGAAGAGCATCCTCGACACGAGCTTTCTTCTCTTTCACCTCGGTCTCAGTCGCGGCACCGACATTGATGACGGCGACACCACCGGCGAGCTTGGCCAAGCGCTCCTGGAGCTTCTCGCGGTCATAATCGGAGGTGGTAGTATCGATCTCATTGCGGATCTGCTGAATACGTCCCTTGATATCAGCGGTCTTCCCGCCGCCCTCTACAAGGACCGTGTTCTCCTTATCGATGACCACACGCTTGACACGGCCAAGATCGGCGATCTGAACTCCTTCCAGCTTAATCCCCAGGTCCTCGCTGATGAACTTGCCACCAGTCAGGATGGCAATATCCTGTAACATGGCCTTGCGGCGATCGCCGAAACCAGGGGCCTTAACCGCGCAGGCACGCAATGTGCCGCGGATCTTGTTGACCACCAGAGTGGCCAGGGCCTCACCCTCGACATCCTCGGCAATAATCAGTAAGGGCTTACCGGTCTGCGCGATTTTCTCGAGCAGCGGCAGCATGTCTTTCATGGAGGAGATCTTCTTCTCATTAATCAGGTTGTAAGCATCCTCCAGCACCGCTTCCATGGTCTGCGCATCGGTGGCGAAGTAGGGGGAAAGATAACCTTTATCAAACTGCATTCCCTCGACAACCTCGAGGGTAGTATCGATGGTCTTGGCTTCCTCGACCGTGATCGTACCATCCTTGCCAACCTTCTCCATGGCGTCGGCGATCAGCTCGCCAATCTTGGAGTCACCATTGGCGGAGACTGTGGCGACCTGAGCGATTTCAGTGCGGTCCTTGACCTTACGGCTAAGCTTGACCAACTCATCAACGACCACATCGACACCCTTGAGCACACCACGCTGCAGGGAAATCGGGTTTGCCCCTGAGGTGACATGCTTGAGTCCATTCATGAAGATGGACTCTGCTAGGATGGTTGCGGTGGTGGTTCCATCGCCCGCGACATCGCTGGTCTTGCTGGCGACTTCGCGCACCATCTGCGCGCCCATGTTCTCGAAACGCTCTTCGAGCTCGATCTCCTTGGCGACTGTTACACCATCCTTGGTAACCGTGGGGCTGCCCCACTTTTTATCGAGTACGACATTACGGCCCTTAGGGCCGAGGGTGACCTTCACAGCAGCCGCGAGCTTCTGGACACCCTTGAGGATCCGCTGACGGGCATCCTCATTATACGCAATCACTTTCGCTGCCATTCTGTTACAGCTCCTTTCTCAATTTCGTTATCTTTCTTGTGGGGGATTAGGTTTACTTGATAATCGCCAAGACATCATCCTCGCGAAGGATGAGGTGCTCGACTCCATCGAGCTTCACTTCGGTCCCGGCATATTTCCCGATCAGAACCTTGTCGCCCACCGCGACCTCCATCGGGATACGAGTGCCATCTTCCTTCACACGCCCGGGGCCAACAGCGACAACCTCGGCCTGCTGGGGCTTCTCCTTGGCGGTGTCAGGAATGTACAGACTACCAACCTTGGATACCTCTTCCTCAATGCGCCGTACCAGAATTCGGTCGGCCAAAGGGGCAACTTTTACTTTCGCCATTGCGCTTCGCGCTCCTTTCTTTGCTGTTGAATCCGCTAGCACACCCAACAACAGGGTTAACATCATTGCAATTCGCATTTCTAATGCCACGCCGTCTATCGACTACGGGTAGTTCCTCTATCTCTAATGGAGTGAATGGGTTGAGAGATTGAGATTCCGTCGTTAAAAAGCACCGGAGGGATGTTTGGAAACCCATCTCGCAGGGTCTTCCTGGATTCGGCGTGCCGTTTTGGCACAGCATTGCTGTGTCAAGGTTAGCTCCCCTCCCCCCACCATGGGTAGGGGGTATCCCCTTATGCCGGGTCCACTCCAAGCCGAAAATAATAAGGATCAGCCCATGAATGCCGAAGAAGCCCTCGACTTATTCCTGGCTTACCTGAATGGAACCCGTTCCGCAAGCCGTCACACTATCGCTGCCTACCGCCGTGATCTGATTCAATTCTTCGCCTCGCTTTCTCAACAGGAACCTTTTGATCCCGGAAAACACTTGGCGGAGATCGATATGGACTCCATCATCCCAGTAATGGTCAAAGGTTTTCTGGCCCATCTGCGCGGAAAGGGTCTGGATACAAGGTCCGTCAACCGGAAACTTTCGGCGGTGAAGGCTCTCTTCCGCTTCCTGGTGTCTCAAGGTGCCATTGAATCCAGTCCCGCCGGGAAGATCCGTGGATTGAAACAAGCGCTACGTCAGCCCCATTTCCTCCCGCTGGAGGAGATGACCCGTCTCCTGGAGGGCGCGGAGCTACCGCTCAGGGACCATGCCATGCTGGAGACCCTCTACTCCTCGGGAATCCGTGTTAGCTCGTTGGTGGGTTTGAATGTGGGTGACTATGACCGGCGTGGAGGGACACTCCGAATCCTCGCGAAAGGTGCCAAACAACAGGAGGTTCCCCTGGGCGAGCCGGCCATGCAGGCGTTGGATGCATATCTTGAAGAACGTGGCCAACCCGGGATAAAGGAACCGCTGTTTGTGAATCCAAGGGGTGGACGCTTAACCACACGCACTGTGCAACGCTTGGCACGGCGTCTCGGTCTGCAACTCGGCATCGGGCGGGTGACACCCCACATGCTTCGCCATAGCTTCGCCACTCACCTGCTGGATGCGGGGGCTGACTTGCGTGCCATCCAGGAGCTCCTCGGCCATGAGTCCCTCAAAACCACTCAGAAATACACCCATGTCACCTTGCAACGTCTCCGGCAAGCCTACGATAAGGCGCATCCATTGGCGGGGGAGGAGTAGAAGGCTTTCATGATAACAATCTGATAAAGAAAGACGCCTTACCCTTTTTCTGCCCCCAACACCTCTCCAATTTTCTTTTTCAGTTCCGCTAAATGAAATGGCTTCTGCAGAAATCCGGACAAGCCCTCTCCGCTGAACCGCGCGACCGCTTCTTGCTCACTATATCCGCTTGCAAGGATGACGGGAATTTCTGGACGGAGTTTCTTCATGGCGCGGAAGGTACTCATGCCATCCATGCGCGGCATGGTCAGATCCAGAAGAACACAGGTAATCGTATCACCCTCATCCGTGAAGATTTTAAGGGCCTCTTCTCCATCAGCGGCGCAAACGGCTTGATGCCCAAGCCGCTTGATGAGCTTCTGGCTGAGATCACGGATGGAGGTATCATCATCAACCACTAAAATTCTCCCCAGGGGGACATTCGTCTCTCCGCTGGGTGGTGTGGATGGGGAATCCCCTCTTGTACTCGTGGTCTCCTTCATGCTAGCGGGAAAGAGAACGCGGATGGTGGTCCCTTGTTCCACCGCGCTATCTACAAAAATGGCTCCCTTGTGTCCCCGGACAATCCCCAACAGGGCGGACATGCCCAAGCCACGGCCCGTAAACTTGGTCGTGAAGAATGGATCGAAAAGACGTTGTTGAGTCTTCTCATCCATCCCACAACCAGTATCGGACACTTCCACATAGACAAAGGTTCCTGGTTCGGGCCTTTCCTCCAGCCGGCTCTTTCCCAAACACACTTCATCAAAAAACCCAACTCCAGTGCTCAAGTTGATAACGCCTGCTCTGCCCTCCATGGCCTCAACCGCGTTGGTGAGCAGATTCATGATCACTTGCTGGATCTGCCCTGGGTCTGCCTCGATGGTGGTTCCCCGCAAGTTCAGCGAAACCTCCAGCGTGACCATCCGGGTGATGGCGGTGCGGAACAGCTCCACATTTTCATTG
>CAZORO010000122.1:1276-11772 GCA_964581845.1 uncultured bacterium | reverse complement strand
TCCCCCCAGTGTTGCTATCGCGGCTGAGTAATCCCGCGATACCGGAATGTCCTGGACAAACCACTCCGGAGTCTCTTGATCGGGTTCGATTCCTTTCCATACGAAATCCACTGGTCCATTTGGGTTCAGAACCATGAAGGATCTCAAAGGGTAGGATAATCCTTGCCCCACTCCTTTGATGAAGGCTTCCTTGCGAGTCCAGATGCGGTAGAAACCCGCCACTTGATCCCGTTCCCCGAGGGTTTCCAGGTACCTCCACTCCGGCTCCGCGAAGAAACGGTGTGCGATTTGAGAAAGATGT
The DNA here is from genome assembly GCA_964581845.1 of uncultured bacterium. GTDB lineage: Bacteria > Hinthialibacterota > Hinthialibacteria > OLB16 > OLB16 > OLB16. The sequence goes on along the minus strand of CAZORO010000122.1, from coordinate 11,471 downwards.
GAGCGTGGACGATGGAATTCGACATCGATTCCCACGGCATCATGGGACAAAGCAATAAGACAATAAGCTCCCGAATGACTGACATTGAAATGGGGTGGATCCGCCCCTTTGACCTGGGGTTTTCCATAGTTGGTAAACTCCAAAGCGACAGTTTTGGGAGGAATGGAAAGATACTCACTCAGGATCAGGCGAAGACAACCACGTGCTAAAATAAAACGTGCGCGGTCCTCCTCGAAATGGAACCGGTGTGCTTTTTCACACTCCTCTCCGGTCAGGACACACTCAAGGGGCTGGATCCTTTCCGAGAGTCCATGGATGTGGCCCAGCCAGACGAGGACCTTACCCTTTGGGAGATCGAGATAAGATTTCATCGACAAGCTCGATACCACGGTCTGCGGCGCCAAGAGAACTCTCAATCAGCGAGAAAGCGGCACATCCCATTTGGTTGCATCGATCACGGTTCTCGAGCAGGGCGCTGGCTTCATGCTCCAATTCTTCTTCTGAGCCAACCTTGATAGCACCACACACAGTGAGTAGTTCATGCGCGACCTCCTCGAAATTCTCCATGCATGGTCCAAACAGAACCGGCTTCGACCAGGCCGCTGGTTCGAGCGGGTTCTGTCCGCCTGCTCCAGCCGGAGTAAGCCCCATCGATTTCCCAATAAAAACCAGATCAGACAGGCCATAAACATTCTTGAGTTCCCCCATGACATCCAACAAGAGGATGGGAGGATCTGCTTCTGGTCCGCCTTCCCTGAAACCGGTGCTCCTTCTCCACAGTGGATGACCACTTGAGAGGATGACCTGTGCTGCCTCCTCAAACCGCCGGGGGTGACGCGGCGCGAGTAGTAAACGGACCTCCGGATGCCTGGCATGTAGACGGTCATAAATCCGAATCAACATCTCTTCCTCGCCGGGAAAGGTGCTTCCACCTATAAAAAGACACTCCTCCGCTGTCAGGCCGAAATCATCGCGTGTGAAAGGATTTTCCGCCTCCACTAACTGATAAGAGCTTTCAAATTTGAGATTCCCGAGGACATGAACTTTCTGAGAGGGGGCTCCCATCTGGATAATCCGTTCCGCATCTATTCCGCTCCGCATTCCGAAAGCCGAAGGCAAGCGCAGTACATGTGAGAGAAAAGGTTTTATGCGGAGATATCGTTCAAACGACTTGCCGCTGATCCTCCCATTCAAAAACACCACGGGAACACTCTGCTTGACTGCTTCGTGGATCAAATTCGGCCAGATTTCGGTTTCAAGGATGATCAGGATTCGAGGCCGGAGACCTTGTAGGACTCCACGGACTGTCCAGCCGAAGTCGAGGGGGATATAGAAAGTCCCAGCCACCTGGGGCTGTGCCTTGGCCACCTCCTGGCCAGTCACTGTGTTCGTTGACACCACCACCGGAATCTCCGGGTGGTGTTTCTTCAATCTCTCAAGAAGCGGGGGAAGCATCTGAGCTTCACCCACCGACACTGCATGGATCCAGATGGGATGAGCCGGGGAAACCTTTTCCAACCATGGACGCTTTAACTGTCCAAACCGGTCGCTAAGCCCCTCCCGTGTCTTCCCAGTCTTCCAGGCCTTCCAGGCCAGCCAGGGAGATGCCAAGATGAATCCCCCATGGAGCAGTATCGAGTAAAGAGTGAACCACATAAGACCTCTTTTGTATCAGATTCTCCCGCACAACGCGAGAATGGGATTGGGTCCCTCCAATGTTTTTAACCACATTGGAAAATCCCATTTTGGGCATACACTATTCTCATTATGAAACCAACTCACTTTTTTCTCTCTGTAATGACTGTGGCGTTTGCCCTAACGAGTTCTTCGGGTGCTGAACCTTCACTATTGGTTTGTAGTGGGGCCGATGCCGGTGGTTATGCGGCTTTTCCCGATGTCTGCCGTCTTCAGAATGGCGGGATCTTGAGTGTTTTCTACTCGGGTTATGGCCATGTCTCTCTTCCTAACGCTGAATGGCCCAAGGGGGGACGGATCATGGCGGTGAGGTCGGGTGATGAAGGCAAGACCTGGAGCGCGCCCATAGTCATCATCGACACGACCCGCGATGATCGCGATCCCTCTGTAGCGCAACTCAAAGATGGCTCCCTCTTGTGTAATTGGTTCACCTATGAGGGAAAAAACAAGGGAACCAGAAGCATCCGGGTGCTCCTGGCCAAATCCACTGATGGCGGAATCACCTGGGGCGCGCCTTATCCTCTTGGGTTGGATATCCCTTACTGGGTGGCCTGTTCCTCGCCAGTTCGGCAACTTCCAGATGGCTCACTGATCCTGGGTCTTTACCATGAGAGCGTTGATGGTAAGACCGCCTTTGGTTCGACCGGAAGATCCTATGATAACGGAAAGACTTGGACGGATTTCCGGACAATTGATGAGAACAGTGGAGTACGTCTCGATGCGGAAACGGATGTCATCCTACTCAAAGATGGCACTCTCTTCGCCGCCTTGAGAGGTGGCAATGTAAACATGCACTACTCACTCTCCCGGGATGTGGGGAAAAATTGGGGACCTGTCAAGGATATCGGATTCAAGGGTCACTGCCCCTATCTCCTGCGTCATTCCAGCGGGGTGATTCTCCTGGGACTTCGACTTCCAGGCTCTTCGGTTTATTGGTCCAACGATGAAGCCAAAACCTGGCAAGGTCCTCTTCAGGTGGATACAAGAATTGGAGCCTACCCGAGTCTCCTTGAAACCCAGGATGGGAGAGTCCTTTTTGTCTATTATGAGGAGGGTGCAGGTTCCGGAATCCGTTGTGCGTGGTTGGAGGTGAACGAGGGAACGGTGCGCTTGGTGGCTCAATGACCTAAATGGTTTTATCAGGTTGGAGGCGCATGAACACTTCTGGGAGCTACTCTTTGACCGTTCTGTTCAACAGAGGATGTGGGATCCTTTGCTTGAACCAGGGGCTAGCACGGTAGAGGGCTGGAATCTGAAATGTAGTCAGGACCTTTAGGGATTGTACATAGGTGGGATCGTTCCAGTGCTTCCAAGTGAAGGGGGTGTATCCAGATGTTGTCCACCTTCCTTCCTGTTGGAGGATTCATCCCGTAAAAAAACTTCTCCGGTAAGTCCATGTAGGTTTCAAGCTGCATCTTCGCCCGAACCTTGGTACTATCAGTTTTGGTTTTGACACTATGGTCTTGGGCATGCACTGTTGTGGCGGGCTATCCAGCGGGCGTGGTTGGGGGCTGCTCCTTTTGCTTGTGCACTGTACGGCGGGAGGGTTGTCTCCAAGCGCGTGGGGAGGAACCGTCTCCTTGGATGGAGAATGGCTCTTTTATCCTGTCCCCAGCGATATCCGTGATGCCTCCGATATCCAATTCGTCGAGCGCATGAGCTCGGTTACTCTGCCCAAGGCCAAATGGGAAAAGATTCATGTTCCAGGTTACTGGGATCAAGCCCCTGGAGCCTGGCCATGGACCGAACCCACCTATCCTGGGGGCCCTCATCCCAACCATGATGGCGAAGCTTGGTACCGTCTCCACTTCCAGGTTCCTCCCGAAGCCTATCCGGAAGGGCCGGGAACCGGAAACCTTGCAGACCTCATCGGGATCCTCCGCTTTGAGGGGGTCTCGGCCCAGGCATCTGTCTGGTTGAATGGGACTCTGATAGGGAAGCGTATCCGGGGAGCTTTCACTCCCTTCGAATTCGAGTTCCCAGCAGCCTCTCTCGATTCCGCCACCAATGTCCTCACCGTCCGTGTTTTCGATAAAACAGCTTTCTACAAAAGAGAACCAGGCGTTGAGACCAATGCCACCAGCCAGATACCTCTCGGTTTTGATCCCACGGTGGGAGGGATCTTCCGTCCCGTCAGCCTACGGGTGGTGCCCAAGGAACGGCTTCTTGATATCGCCATCACACCGAATCTCCAGTCGCTTTCGGCGGATGTCATGGTATCCGACGAGGCGGTGGGCACCAGTTCCCTGGAGCTGGTCATCGCGGAATGTGAGACCGGAACCCGGATTTATGGTCCCCGGACTCAGCCGATGAAATTCGACCGGAGTAAATACCGTGGGTTAACTATCGCCATCTCGAATCTGGCTCTCGCCAAGTCCTGGTCGCCTGAAAATCCGATTCTTTACAGGCTATCCGCCAAGCTCACAGGTCCCTCGGGGAGTGCTGATTCGCGTGAGATTGACTTTGGTTTCCGGAGCTTCACCGCCGGCAAAGGGCAATTCCTGCTGAACGGGACTCCGTATTTCCTTTTTGGCGCGGCCTCCCCTCCCCATTATGAGAATCCTTCCGAGGATATAGCGAAAGCACATCTGAAAGCGCTCAAAGAGGCGGGAGTGAGGATGGTTCGTTTCGCTCATGAACCCCCCTCGGAGATGTGGTTGCGTCTCTGTGACCAGATTGGACTACTCGCTTGGATTGAGGGGCCGCTTTCCGCTGATGACGGGCCATATAACTTATCCAACCAGGCTTTCGTGCAACAAACCACTCAAGAGCTGGTCCACACCGCCCGTGTGCTCCGTAACCACCCTAGTGCAGTGATCTGGTCAGTGGGATCCGGCAATTACACTGCTGCTGTACAAACCGATGAGGTCACCCGTCTCACCACCGAAACGGCCCTGCGCGCCATGACCAAGGCGCTTACCTCTGTTGTCATGGGCCCCTCGAGAGTGGTCATTCCCGACACCAATAACATGGGGCATCTGGGAGCAGCGATCGAAGACTGGCACACCGGCCTCGGTTGGTATGAACAAAGAATCGCGGATTGGCGTGTTTTTCTCCAGCAGTGGTCTGCTTACCGTAAAGGCGAGGAGAGTAGGACGGTTCCCTGGGTCAGTTCCGAAGCCCAGTGCGGATATTCCTCCTGTGGTCAGGGAGGTGTTATCCAATCTCCCGCCGAGGAGGCGGCCACTCGGATGCGTATTGGGACTCCCCCAGAAGACAACACCGCCCTCCTTGAGTATCAAGCTCGTCAAGCCAAAACCTTGATCGAACAAGCCCGTGCTCTGCGTGATCCGGGTAAGAACAGAATTGCGGGGATCTTTCCTTTTACCTGCGCGAACTGGTTCTTTAATCCCATGACTCCCTCCGCCATGACCGCCAAGCCAGTCGTGGAGGCTGTCAGTAAAGCCTATATGCCGGTTATCGTGGTCATGAATGGAGTCAGGAACCATTATTTCTCTGGGGAGGTTCTCGATGCTTCCTTCACCGTGGCCAATGATGATGTAGCAGGGGGTACCATAACTTCCAGTTTACTTGTGTGTGAGATCCTCAAACCACAAGGCCAGGAACCCACGGCGGCTCAGTGCGAGATCCCTCAAGCAGGTTATTACTCCAGCCGCTCACATCCCCTGGCCCTGAAGATTCCCGAAGCGAACGGACTTGAGACCGCCGAGGTGCGTGTCCGGCTGGTGTCGGGAGAGCAAAAGATCGCCTCCAATCAGAAAACGATTCGTGTCGGGGCTCCCTCATTCTGCACAGTCGGGGCGAAGGATGCAGCCGAGGGAATCGCTGTTTATGACACTATTGGGAATCTTGGACGGTATCTGGAGTCTCGCAAAGTCTCGATCCCCGCTTTCAATGACCTTGCACAGCTAACCCAACTGACGGGTTTGGTTATTGGTCCAGATTGCTATGACCATTATGTGGCCCGGGCCTGGCCTCAGATCGAACAGTGGATTCGTTCCGGGGGACGGTTATTAGTACTACCTCAACACAAGCATGAAAGCAGGTGGAGTTTTTCGGGCCCATTCCCTGGGAACCGGATGAGTGATTTACCTTCCGGATGGCCTACTGGAATGGATTTTGTCAATCTGAGAATGGGAAATCATCCTCTCTTTTCCGGAATAAACCGTGAGGACCTGAGAGAATGGGGGAGGAATGGAGTTGTGGCTTTCTCGGTTTTCGCTCATTCCGAGGATGGGCCGGTAGAGGAGGGGAGAATCAGTGTCTTGGCCGATGTAGTGCCCTCCAGTGTGAACCTTACCTGGAGCGAGGTGGTCTATGAAGTAAGCCTTGGGGAAGGGAAGGTGCTGCTTTCGCAGCTTGAGATGCTGGAAAAGGCCAATGAGGATCCGGTAGCGTCATTGCTCCTCAAGAATGCTATCCGCTGGGTTGGCTCGGGGCGGCGCCCGGTCCTGGCCGCGCTTCCCTCCACGCCGACACCTTTCCGCGCCCCGCTCGGTACCAGTAGCCGTGGGGAAATCACCGCTAAAGAAGCGGGAACCGGCGCCAATGAACCCATACGTGCTCTTCCCCTGCAAGATGCTCCGTATGAGTCTAGGATCTATACCGATCAAGCGGGTACTCAGTTCAAGGGGGTTCGTCCCACCTCATCCGCCAAAGAGGTCTATTATGACATCGACGACCGTTTCTGGTTTGATCAATCCGGACCGGCTGAGATCCAGGTCCAGGTGTATTGTGCCAACAATCCCTCGCGTATACGTCTGGATTATGACTCATCGGATAACCTCTTAGGGACTGGTAGCGCCACCAAGCGAACCTCCGCGCGGCCGGTTCTCGAGGTGGGAGTTTGGAAGATCCTGGTGTTCTCGATTCCCGATGCACGTTTCGCCAATCGCCAATATGGACGCTGTGATTTCCGCCTTGTTCTCGAACAGGGCGATGCCGTCTTTGGCCCCATCATTGTCCGGCGCTCCAAATGATCTCCAGGTACGAGAGATCTTCGCTGGAGGGGGTGAAAGATTAAGCCAGTGCGTATCCTATTCCTGAATCACAATCTGGTTGGCCGTGGATCTTATCTGCGCTGCTTGCCTCTCGCCAAGCAACTCGTGGGCAGAGGGCATGAAGTGACCCTGTTAAGCTGCACCGATACCCCCTCCTGGCGCTGGCATGAGAGAAATGAGGCTGGAGTGAACGTTCTATTAACTCCCCGGCTGGGTGGAATCGGTGCTCATGATGGAGGATATGCGCCAGTGGATATCCTGGCGCGTGTTCCTTATGGCCTCCGCCGCTGGGATCTCATTCATGCCTTCGAACACCGTCCGGATGTCTCAATCCCAGCATTTCTCGGTTACCTGAAAGGCACGCCTCTCATCTCCGATTGGTCTGACTGGTGGACACGCGGGGGGATTACCACCCCCCGGCGGAGATGGAAATGGATCGACCGCTCCGAGGCGGTCCTTTTAGAAGAAGGGATGAAACGCCTCTCGGCCTATGTGACTGTAGTCTCTCGGACTCTTTGGGAACGGTCACGCTCATTGGGGATTCCAGAGGAACGCCTCGCTTTGATCCCTTCGGGATGCGACCATGAGCGTATCCGTGTCCTTGACAAGAGGGAATGCCGCCGGAATCTGAGTTTACCCACGGAGAATCCTATCCTGTGCTTTTCTGGGTTTGCCTTCTGGGATTACTCCTTCCTGCTGGAAGCTTTTGTGCGTGTTCTCCAGACCTATCCCTCGGCTCTCTTGATTGTGGCGGGCTTAGACAAGGACGGAGCCTTGGATGATATCACGGAGCGTTGTTTGGGTCTCCTCAAAACTCAAGTGAGGATGCTTGGAAGAGTAGAGCCAAGTGAAATCTCCACCCCTCTGGGAGCGGCGGATCTCCATCTGCTTCCTTTACCCGATAATCCTGTCAATCGTGCCCGCTGGCCGATCAAATTCGGTGATTACCTTTGCTCCGGACGCCCCCTGGTGGTTTCGCGAGTCGGTGATACGGTGGATTGGCTTGAGAAAGCGGAAGCCGGAGTGGCTTGTGATCCTACACCGGAAAGCATGGCCGGAGCCATCCTGCAGCTCCTCGCCGATCCACAACAAGCTGAGAGAATGGGACACAATGCCAGGAGACTCGCCGAGGGAGAGCTTTCCTGGAGCCACCAAGGGGATCGGCTTGAGGCAATTTACCGCCTGTGCCTGAATAAGCATGGAAAATGAGCCATCCTCCAGTTGCGGTCACATTCAAATCCTGGCTCTGGGAAGCGAGAAGGGAACTGGAGAAAGCGGCAATCGAGTCCCCTTACCTTTCGGCGCAGCTGATTCTTGAACATGTGACTGGCTTATCCCGAAGTGCCATTCTGGCTCATCCAGAGCATTGTCTTGAGGAAAGCCAGAAGGATTTGGCCGCCAGCCTTTTGGTACGCCGCCTCCAGCATGAACCAATGGCGTACCTCTTAGGTTGGAAAGAGTTCCGGAATCTCAGGCTCAAGATCCCACCAGGTGTGCTCATTCCCCGTCCTGAAACCGAGGAGTTGATTGACCTCGCTGCCCGGTTGGCTCCAGAAGCGAAGCGCATTTTGGATGCTGGAACTGGCTCCGGTTGTATTCCCTTGTCCCTGGCCGAGGTCTTTCCTCAAGCACTTCTTTTGGGCTGTGACCTTTCCCTGACTACGTTGCAATGTGCGAAAGGCAATGATTTGCGGGGAAGGGTGTCTTGGTTTCAATCCTCATGGCTCGAATGCGTGGAATCCAAAAGTCTTGATATGGTTATCAGCAATCCCCCCTATCTGACTCTGGCTGAGATTGCCAGCCTCGATCCTCAAGTGAAGCTCCATGAACCCCTTCTTGCTCTTGATGGAGGCGTGGATGGATGTGATTGCTACCACTTGCTTACCCCCCAGGCCGCGAGAGTGTTGAGGATCGGGGGAGTGTTGCTATTGGAAAGCAGTCCCGCGACAGCGTTGAAAGTGATGGCTATTTGCCGGGATAATGGTTTTGCGGAGGTCCACCTTCATTTGGATCTCGCGGGCAGGGAGAGATTTGTTAGCGGGATTCGCCATTGACAGGCTCCACGCACCTTGAACCGTCCCCCACATCGGGCAAGGGGAGGTGACCGGACTGCTGGAGTTTCTGGAGCACGATCTGAGCACTTTCCTTTTTGAGGACAATCGAATTGGCGGAGAAGCGTCCCACACAGAATTCGGAGAGCTCCTTGGAGTGAAGGATCTCATTCGCCAGTTCGGCCGAGTCACATACCAGCAGGAGAGGTTCCTCCAAACTGATCCTTCCGAATCCGGTTCCCCAAGACTCGATGGAATGCCGGACATTTTGGGGGATGATCCGTTTTTCCCCCACATGTTGTGTGTACCACTCGATCTGCCGTTCAGCGGTCCAACCCCGGCATAGCGCAGAATAAACCGACTGGCGGGTGATCCGGTAGTGCAATAGCTGATCGATCGACACCAACTCGGCGATTTCCTCCAGCACCAACCTCGATTCCAGGGGCAGATTTCCAGGGGCGACAATCTCGAAGTTGGGTTGCAGATGGAGGAGCCCAGCCGTCACCGGCGGAAGCATTTCCTCCGGCATCCTGGCACGCCAAGACCATTCCCCATCAGTCTCACCGAGATCACAAAAACCCAGGGTCATAAGATCGAAAAGTGCGGCTCTCACTGGATGCCCCACACCTTGGGGAACCCGGAAAAGGCCCACAGCCGGACTGATTGCTTCCTCTAGACTGCTCACCCGTCTCCACCCGGAACCATCCTCCACACACTTGCGGCGGAACTCCTCCACGGCTTGGTACTCCCAACGCTCCTGTGGGAGTCTTTCCGGTAAAAGAAGACACCCAGTCAGCCCTTCCGGGAGATGAGCCAAAACACCCAGAGCGGACGCGAAAGCTCCCTCTGTCAGGCTGAGAATCCCATCAATATCTGTAATCCAGTTCTGATGCGCCAAAAAGGTGAAAAGCCGCTCCATCCAATTCAGAGATTCGCCGACAAATTTTTCGTGCAGACCCGACAAGCGCTCACCCCTGAGTAATGACTCCAAGCTTTTCAGATCCCGCCGGCTTGGCATGATCCTGCGTGTTGTCCGGACCTCGTTTCGCAGCAGATAACCGAGTACTGTCACGAGGTCATCCTGGAGGATGGTAGATCCACTGTAGATCGATTTGGGCGCGATCCCACATATCATGGGATCTGGTAGCAACGCGCTCATCAAGTCAAGGAGTGGCTGACGGACCTCTTCGAATACCAGGTAGTCTTCGCGGTGCGCGCCTGTCTCCAGACTCGCACCCACCAATCCGGAATTCTCCAAATCCCGGATCGCATCCTGCATCTCCGCGGTCGAACCCTCCTGACATGCATGGAGAAGGTCGGAAAACCGTGTGGGAGCCTTGCCTCGCACCAGGATGTAGCGGAGGAGCTCGTAAGCATCTTCCGACAGTTCACCCAGGATCTGTTGAAGTGTGTTTTGCGTGGTGAGTTGCCGGATAATGGAGGAGACAAGTCTTTGCTTGGAGCTCTCGAAGCTGGAAATACCAATCC
>CAZORO010000122.1:0-1266 GCA_964581845.1 uncultured bacterium | reverse complement strand
AATCGAGGATTCACCGGTGGCAACAATGTCATCATCCGCGAGGCGATGACCTGGAGGTCCTGCGTCTGCCGCAGCATGAGATGTGGGAGAAGATTCACGCTTGCACCCGCCTTTTCATCCCTGTTCACCTCCGTATGGGAGGATAATAGGAGGGAAAGGAATCCTTTCGGTCGATGATCTCGTAGCTGTATCCCTGCTCCGTGAGGAAAAGCTGCCGGCGGGTTGAAAACTCCTGTTCAACTGTGTCCCCACTGACCAAGCTATAGAAATGAGAAGACCTTCCATGGGACTTGGGACGAAGGATGCGTCCCAGGCGTTGGGCCTCCTCCTGACGGGAACCAAAAGTACCCGAAACCTGGATAGCGACATTAGCATCTGGAAGGTCGACCGCGAAGTTCGCCACTTTGGAGACTACCAGGCAGTGAATCCGTCCTTGACGGAAAGCCTCGAAAAGCTCCTCACGGCGCGCATTAGGGGTCTGACCGGTGATGAGCGGATAGTCGAACCTCTTGCTGATCTCATGGAGCTGACGAAGGTACTGGCCGATAACAAGGATCTGGTCATCGACATGTTTCTCCAGAAGTTCCTCCACGATGCGAGTCTTGAGACGGTTCTCCGAGGCGATGCGGAACTTGGCGCGGCTTCCCGCGGCGGCATAATCCAACCGCACGGAGCTCTCCAGTGGAAGGCGGATTTCGTGGCATTGAGCCGTGGCGATCCAACCCTTTTGTTCCAGTTCCTTCCATGGGACATCAAATCGTTTAGGGCCAATCAGGCTGAATACATCCTCCTCATGGCCATCCTCACGGACAAGTGTGGCGGTCAATCCCAAGCGCCGTTTCCCCTGGATCTCGGCGGTGGCACGGAACACCGGTGCTGGTAACAAATGGACCTCATCATAGATGATAAGTCCCCAATTCCGGGCATTGAAGAGATGGAAATGAGGGAAAGGACCATTCTTATCCTTCCGGTATACCACAATCTGATAGGTGGCGATCGTCACCGGCGCGAAGTCCTTCCGCTCTCCGCTATACTCGGCGATCTGATCATCGGTCAAGGTGGTTTTTTCGAGGATCTCCTCGCGCCACTGGCGTAGCGCCACGATGTTGGTGGCCAGAATGAGCGTGCTGGTTTGAAGTAGGTTCATCACCGCCAGCCCCACGATGGTCTTGCCCGCCCCGCATGGAAGGACGATAACCCCCGACCCTCCCTCGGCACGTCCTCCCAGATGGAATGCCTCCGCGGACTGCTTCTGGTAATTCCTGA
>CAZORO010000121.1:0-11791 GCA_964581845.1 uncultured bacterium | reverse complement strand
TCACTCATACCGGTGCAGACTCTCTCTATCGACTGACGATGCGGGGGGTTCAACACCGGGATCGAGAAGAGTCATGTTGTTCACGGGATTCTCATCCTCGTCCAACCCTCCAAAGACAATCGGCTTGGGTTCATCATCGGGATCTTCGGGATCATCATAAAAAGCACCCGCTCCATAGGCAACAGGCTCGACATTCCCGAGCTGTTCCCATTTCATTGTCAATAAATCTAGTTTCCAGACCTCGCCGATGATCTTTTCCCATTCGTTCTTGTTGGTGGACTTGCTGAAGTTGGATGAATACCCATATCCCCCTATGCGAAAATAAACCTTGCCTGTAAAGGGGCAGATAACGATGCTGTTGGATACTGGCGGGGGAGCGTTATCCGGTAGAGATTCGATCCAGGTATTCGTTCTGGGATCATATTTCCACCCATAATACTGGACACCATATTCGTTTCTTCCACCGAGGATATAAACATTGCCGGTTCCATCCTGGACCATGCCGTGTCCATACCGCCCCGCTTGGGGGATATTCCCTTTTTGTACCCAAGTACTGGTTTCAGGATCATAGACCCAAGAGTCATTGAGACTTGATGTCGAGGATACGGAGGTTACTCCTCCCGAAACCCATATCCGCGTCACACTATTGACTCCCGCTGAATAGACACGGGCAGGTGGGGTAGGCCCGTTGGTCACAAGCTTGAGCCATTGGTTGGTTGCTGGATCATATTTCCACAACTCGTTAGAGGCTCCGTTTGATGTGGTTCCTTCGGATGAAACTTTGTGTCCGGAGAATACATACATCTGTTCTTTATACACAAACGCAGTATGGCCGAAAAGCTTCGGGGGAGGAGTGCCCAAGGGGGTCACCTTCTGGCAATGGTTGCCAAATGGAGTGTAAACATAAAGGTCATCATAGACAGGACCTGTGTCTGTGATGCTCTTCACATCGGTATCCGCTCCCCGCCCACCGTAAATGAAATATTGGTCACCAATCCTCACCATGCTGTGGTCGGAACGGGGTGAGGGAATATCTCCTGTCAAAGGAAGATTCTCCGAGCGGCTGGCCTGGATTGCTGGTGTGATGAAGGCAAAAAACAACAAACAGAGGACTACAACTCGAAGCCATCGATGAAGGGACAGAGCTGGGGCGATTCCTTGAAGAACATGGGTCCACATGAACAGACACCTCCTTTACTTTCGGAATAATATACTCCTTTCCAGAGTGGAAAAGTAGTCAATCATTGAAAACAATGAAAAGAAACATATCCCTTTTGGTGGGGAGCACTGGTTCTTTCCAACTACCTTCCCAATTTGCTCTTACCCCCTGAAAACTCACAAGTTACTCAAATCCATCCATGCTCTAGCCGATAACTGGTGGGAAGAAGAGGGGGAGATGTCTCTATTACGTTTTTCTTTCGGTCTGCTTCTCTTTTCGATTAGGCTGGTCTTGGTCCTCGCCTTCGCGGGCGCCATCGCCCTCGTTGTTTATACCGTTTTCTGGCTCCCCGATGTGAGACCTTTGATTGAACAAAACCCCGAAACAACTGCTTTCATCGAAAGAACCCGGTCACGTATCCGTAAAGAGAATCTGCCTCTTAAAGTTCGGCAGTGCTGGGTTCCGCTGGACAAGATCTCAAAGGATCTGATCGAGGCTGTTCTGATAGCCGAGGATGACCGCTTTTACCAACATAAGGGATTTGATTTCACTGAGATCAAAACCTCCATGTTGAAGAATATCCAGGCGGGCAAATGGGTCCGCGGAGGGAGCACAATTTCTCAGCAACTAGCGAAGAACCTTTACCTTTCTCCCGACAAAACCCTGAAACGGAAATTCGATGAGATGATCATCACCTGGAAACTTGAGAACCACCTTTCCAAAGTGCGAATCCTGGAGCTCTATATGAATGTAGTGGATTGGGGAGAAGGGCGTTTCGGGGCGGAGGCGGCGGCTCAGTTCTATTTCAACAAGCCAGCATCCAAGGTCTCGCCCCGCGAGGCTGCCAGCTTGGCTGCGCGGCTCCCGAATCCCGAGGTCTTAAGCTCCCGCTTGGGAGAAGAACGGCGCAGAGATCGTGAGGATTTAATCCTGGCTAGGATGCTGAAACGGAGTCCACGTCATATCCCAAAGGAATCTCCCATATCTTTAACCCATCAATCACAGCCGCCCTCTCAAGGACCACTCCTTCCTCAACCAGCCACACTCCTACCGGGTATCAAAGACCATACCACCCAGCTTGGCACCCTTTTCAAGGACAAGGTAACCCATGCCCTTTCCGAACTTGAAAGACTGGGATCTTTGTATGTCTCCCCAGAGACACCTGAGGAATCACCCAGGGCCATTCCTGAAAGTTCAGATAAACCTGACCGTGTTGTACTGGCGCCCTCAATCGGTCAAATACCCACTTCTGGTCAAAGAATCACCGCCTCCCATTCATCCGGGCTAACAGATCCAACAAGGGAGCCATCTTCTCCTGTTGCTCAACAACAGCCTGTATCAGGGCAAATCGATCCAGCCATTCCACGGCCTCTGCCCTCACCGAATGCCCCTTCAATGACTAAGGAAAAAGATATTCCATCTCAAGTCTCCCAACCTCGCTCGAAACGTCTCAGGGATTCGCTCTTTCGTCTTGAAAGGGCTCTTGAGAAATAGGAGGGTGGATGCCATCTCCCGGCAATTTTTTCCGTATTAAAAAAGTTTGGCCCGGTGATGGGCTAAGTCACCAGGCCGGGGGCCGGGTTGAAGTGGAAGATAAGAGCTGGGGTAGCTCTTGTGGGGGTTTGTTATTTCTTGTTTCTTGCCGGGGTTCTTTTTCCTGGTCAAGCATCTGAAAAGCAGATTGTGTGCCAACTGATGGAGATCCGGTCGACGATGATCCTCTCCAGAGTTTTGCCGCTATTATTCCTGGGTTTTCAAGATAATAGGGTTCCAACAAGAGATTTTGCTTCTTGATGGTGGGTGATATTGTAGTTCGTGATGATATCAACCAGAGATGATTCTATACCATATTGATATAATCGGCCCTCCGTTCAGAGTCTTTCCCTAGTACCAACAGTTGAAAAAGGGTATTGTGAGACTTCGAGAAATGGCCTTTCCCAAAGGTCGTACCGGAGGGACTGAGTGTCTGATGGATAACCCTTGGTTATATTGGTGATCCAAAGGGATAGGACAAAGGAAGAGAACCAGACGATGTCACTTGTGGAGATGTTGAGTCAGGGACGGATCTGTATCGGGATTTCTGGTGAGAACAAAGCCGGAATTCTCCAAAAAATGATCGATATCCTTGTAGCCCAGGGAGTTGTCAGCTCCCCAACCCAGCTTCTTGCGGAGTTCTTGGAGAGGGAAGCAAAAGGAAGCACTGGAATCGGAAATGGGATCGCGATTCCTCATGTACGGTCTGATCAGGTCAAGAATCTGGAGTATGTATTCGCCAATTCCCAAGAGGGGGTCGATTTTGAGTCGCTTGATGGTGAGCCGGTACACATTCTCTTTCTCATGGTGGCTCCCGCGGGCTCCCATGGTATCCATATCAAGGCTTTGGCTCGAATCTCACGGATACTCAATGATGCACTTCTCCGTTCACGTTTACGGAAGGCTGCTACGCCTGAAGAGGTGATTCAATTGATTGCTGAACGCGAGGAGGAGTTGGTTTAGACACATGGTCCAAGTTGGGATCCTCCTTGAATTTCGTGACCTTTGCTTGACCGTTGTCTGCGGTGAGGAAGGACTTCAACGTGAAATCCGTTCTGTGGATCTCAACCGTCCCGGAATCGAGGTGACTGGTTTTTTCAATTTCTTTGACCAGGATCGGATCCAGATATTCGGGGGGGGTGAGATTAAATACATCCGTGAGCATGAACATACCCCAGAACTACGTGAGTCGGTCAGCCGTATCTTCCACTCCAGCGTTCCCTGCGTGATTGTCACCAATGATGAACCGGTCCCCCCCCTTATGGTGGAAATCGGAACACGGGAGAAGATCCCGGTTTTCCGTTCTTCGATTTCGACCACGCGGTTATACAAGCGTCTCTTTGAATCCTTGGAGCACTTCTTTTGTCCTTCGACCCTCATTCACGGTACCTTGATTGACATTCTCGGGATGGGAATTCTACTGATTGGACAGAGCGGTGTCGGGAAGAGCGAGTGTGCCCTGGAACTGGTCTCCAAGGGACACTCACTCGTGGCTGATGATGTTGTCCGGGTGGTCTGCTTGGGGGAGAGAGTTTTACAGGGGAGCAGTCCTCACCTGTTGCGCCACTATATCGAGGTACGTGGACTGGGCATTGTCGATCTATCCAAGCTTTATGGAATCCGTGCGGTACGCCGGGAGAAACAAATCGACATGGTCATCACGCTTGAGGAATGGAAGCCAGAGACCTATGTCGAAAGAATTGGATTGGAGCAGCAGTACCACACCATCTTGGGAGTCTCACTGCCCCATTTAACCATCCCAGTAAAACCGGGTAGAAATTTATCGACGATTGTGGAGGTCGGGGCGCGTGACCAACGGTTGAAGCTGATGGGTGTTCACTCGGCCCAGGATTTCAACCAGAAGTTGATGAGCCTGACCCGTCCTTCCAAGACGGCGCTGGATACCTCCGAGGAGTTACTGTAAAATAATCGAAGGGGCAACGGAGAGGGGAATGCCGGAGGAGATTCGTACTCAGGTGATTGTGGGGAATGAGGAAGGTCTCCATGCCCGTCCGGCAGCTCAGCTTGTCCAGGCGATCCGCAATCTGAACTGCCGTGTTTTTATGTGGTGCACCGATGGCGAAGAAGTGGATGGCAAAAGCATTCTGGGTGTCATGATGCTCGCCGCCGAGCGGGGAACCACAATAAACATACGGGCCTCTGGTCCGGATTCCTCACAAGCGGTCGCCGAGATTGCACGGGTGTTGGAGGACCACTCCGCTGAGGGTGCTTGATCATGAATGAGAGCCCAGAATACAGGATCCGTGGCGTTCCTGTCTCACTTGGGATTGAGATCGGGCCCACCTTTGTTCTCCAGGAAGAAGGTATTCATCTCCCCACCAATCGTATCCTTCCCTCGGAGGTTGATCTCGAACTTCAACGTCTGGAGAAGGCATGGGAACTGACTGTCCAGCAGATTGAGGAAATCCGTGCCTCCCAGCAAGGGCATGAACGTCAGCTGGTCGATGACATCATCGATATACACCTCATGCTTGCCAGCGACATACCCCAGCATATTGGGGGACGCATCAACCAGCTGATCCGCGAAGACCTCATGCATGCTGAAACCGCCTTCCACAAGGCGCTTCAAGAGCTGCTCGAACGCCTTACCAAAAGTCCCCTGCAACGTTCCGAGGATGTCGCGGACATTGGCCATCATGTCCTGCGGAATCTGGCTGGTCGGGACCTCACCCAGTTTGACGGCATCACCAATCCAGTGGTGGTGGTGGCCATGGACCTCTCTCCCTCGATGACGGTCCGCCTTCCCAAGGACAAGGTTCTGGCCTTTGTCACCGCACGGGGAAGCCGGACCTCGCATACCGCGATCATGGCCAGAGCCCTCGAAATCCCTGCCGTGGTGGGAGTTCCCGATTTACTCGACCATGTTTCCGATGAGGAAACACTCATCGTAGATGGCGATCGTGGCATGGTCATCGCGCGTCCAACCATCGAGACGGTCGAACGTTACCGCCACCTGCGGGAAGAGACACGTCTGCGCATTGAGGCCCATCTCCAATACCGTGATCTGGAGGCCGAAACCCGGGATGGATTCATCATCCACCTGGCCGCCAATATCGAACTGCCCGAGGATGTGGAGACAGTACTGGCCCATGGAGGCAGGGGGATCGGACTGTACCGGACCGAGTTCCTCTATATGAATCGCAAGGACCTTCCCTCCGAGGAAGAGCAGTTCCATGCTTACCGGGCCGTGGCCGAGGCCATGGCGCCCGAACCCGTAGTGATCCGCACGCTAGACATCGGCGGCGATAAATTTCCCTCCTCGATTTATCTTCCCAAGGAAATGAATCCCTTTATGGGCTGGCGAGCCATACGTTTCAGCCTCGAACAACCGGAGATCTTCCACACTCAACTCAGGGCTATCGCACGCGCGAGTGCCTTTGGAAATGTCTCCATGATGTTTCCCATGATCTCGGAGGTCCGTGAGCTTAAACTGGCCAGGGCTGCTTTGGAGAGGGCACGGGAGGAGGTCCGTGTTGAAGGGCACACCGTTAATGAAACCATGAAGGTGGGCGCCATGATCGAGGTTCCCTCGGCCGCTCTGGTAATGGATGGCTTAGTGCCACTGGCTGATTTCTTCTCGATTGGAACCAATGACCTGATCCAGTACACACTTGCCGCTGACCGGGGGAACGAGCGGACCGCTTACCTATATGATCCCTTGCATCCAGGAGTCCTACGGCTCATCCAGCATGTAGTCGAAAAAGCACATCAGGCTGGACGTCCTGTCGCGGTGTGCGGTGAGATGGCGGGTTCCATTGAGTTCACCCTGATCCTGGTGGGATTGATGGTCGATGAATTGTCGATGAGCCCGATCGCCATCCCGGAGGTCAAACGTCTCATCCGCTCGATTTCCTTCGAGGAGGCAGTCAGTATCGCGCAGGGAGCGTTGGCAATGAATGAGCCCGAAGAGATTCGTGAATACCTGCTCCGGGAGACAAAGCGGCTAGCGCCTTGGACCACGGATGTCCTCTCCCTGGAGATGGCCATGGTATAGGTCCGGATTGACGGGGATGGATGGAGTAATCACCGGAGTAACCTAACAACCGCATTTGTATCTCGTGTTCTTGCATAAGTTGAACATGAATATACTGAGGACGTTAATGCTGTCAACGCTGCCGGGGCAGCAGCGTTATGTACACGTTACGACGATGCGTTGCGAGAGCCTCAATCCACAGCTGTTGGGATTGACGAAAGAGGTCAGCGATGATTTGGAGTGCTGTCAAACCATGGTGTGGATGAGTGCGTTGGCGCGCAAGTAACGGTGGAGATTCTGAGAAGTAATCAGCGTTGTAGAAGCACACACAAGGAAACAGAACGATGCTCAAAGAAATCTATATCGACAACTACAGATGCCTAAGCAATTTCCGAATCCACCCAAGCGGTTTTCAGTTGTGGCTTGGGGACAATGGATCGGGTAAATCGTCGGTCTTCGATGCTTTGAGGAGTATACAAGTGCTTTTGCAGGGCAGGCATGTGGATGACATTTTTGATGGGAAAAACTTGACTGCCTGGGACAATCGGGAGAAACAAACCTTTAGTGTCAAACTGACGCTCGGAGATGACAAGTATGATTACTGCCTGACTATCGAGCATTCACGTCAAAACCACAAAGTCCGGATCGGGAGAGAAGAACTCAAGTGGAATGATTCGACATTCTACCAGTTCGACGGAAAAGACGCTCACCTTTACCGTATTCATCGCGACATCGGCAGGGTTGAGGAGGGCACCGCATTTCCCGCCGATTGGAGCCGATCGATCATACCCACCATTGCTGAGCGCGACGACAATTGGCCTCTCTTGCGTTTTCGTGAAGCTGTCCTCCACTGGTTGATCCTTCAACCCATGCCCCATGTGATCAGTCATGTAGCCGGTTCCGAGGCAAGCGTCCTGTCTGAACATGCCGAAAATTTTGCCGAATGGTATCGCCATATTTCACAAGAAAATCCAGGTGTTGGCTATAAGGCAAAAGAACGCTTGGAAGATGTGCTCATCGGTTTTGATCAGATTAGCCTGAAAGAGGCAGGAAAGTCGCGTCGGCTGACCGTGACCTCCCGGATTGGCGGAAAGGATCAGGAATTCGACTTCTTGGCCTTGTCAGACGGTCAGCGGCAATTGATTATTCTTTACACCATTCTGGAAGCGCTCCAAGCCGGCATCTTCACAACACTCTTCATTGATGAGCCCGACAACTTTGTGTCGCTTCGGGAAATCCAGCCCTGGATTGGCGATCTGAAGGATGTCTGCGAGGAAACGGATCGCCAAGCCATTATTGTTTCGCACCATCCCGAAATCATCAACATGATGGCAAGAGGTGAGGAGCTTTGGTTCTCGCGGGAAGAAGGGGCGCATGTGGTGGTGAAACAGATGCCAGTGATAGCGGATCTGCCACCAGCGGAAGTTGTGGCACGCGGGTGGGAAAATGAGTAAGGCATCAGAAATCGTCATCCTCTGCGAAGACAAAGCCCACGATGTTTTTGTCAGACGTTTCCTGAAAAAAGGCTGGGGAGTGAAGGAACGAGCTATTCGAGTCGTGCCCTATCCTTGTGGCAAGGGTTCAGGTAAAAAACATGTAGAAGACAAGATAGGACAGGAAACCGAGGCGTTCCGTAGCCGGTATGCTTCAACTGTTCTGGTGGTGGTGCGCGACGCCGACGAGGATTCGGTAAAAAACGTTCAAATTATCCTTAGCAACAAAATCGTACCTCCCCGGCAAAAGTCTGAGCAGATCGCTTATATCATCCCCAAATGGCACATCCAGACATGGATCGCTTATTTGGCTGGAGAAGTGGTTGATGAATCCGATGGTGAGACTTACAAGAAAAAAAATGGCACGGTTTCCGAGACGAAAGAGGGACATGAGTACGTGGATCGGCTTGCAGACCACTGTAGAAATAATAGGGATTTTGAATCACCGCCAGATTCACTGAAATTGGCCTGTGAGGAATTCAAGCGCATACGCGGCGTGCTACAAAGAGAATAGAATGTCGAAATTTAGGCCTTGATACAAAGTGGTCAATCCGCGAAGACTTATGGGAAGAACGGATTGTAGACCCTCAGAGAAATGAGTTGGGGGGAAGCAACTGCCGTTTTTAGGATCACTCATGTCGACCTTCCAAATCCGAGTCAAACCCAGATCGAGCCGGAGCGCAATCGTGGGATTTTCATCCGGAGTATGGCAAGTCGCGGTCAATTCCCCGCCGGAGGATGGAAAAGCCAACCAAGAAGTGTTGCGTGTCTTGGCCAAAGCGCTTGGAGTAGCGCCCTCACTGGTGGAGATCCAACAAGGCCAGAAGTCACGCAACAAGACTGTATCGATCCCTTCATTGACGGAGGAAGTGGTCAAAGTCAAGCTGATGTCCGCAATACGGTAAGAGTCTTCTGGATAAGGAATGTAACTGTGGATTCCCGCCTGCGCGGGAATGACGAACGAAAGGAGTCAATTCCATGCCACGATTTCTATTTATATTGTTTCTGTTGGTCTTTCTCGCTCCGGGATATGGGGAGATCAATGTCCATGATTTTGGGGCCACCGCCGATGGGAAGACCGATGACACCCAAGCGATTCAAAAGGCACTGGATGCAGCTGCCGCGGATCGTGGAGGTATCATTCGTATTCCTAAGGGGATGTACCTGGTGGCGGGCAGTCTAAAACTTCATGAGGGTGTGACTCTCGCGGGCGAATGGGAGGCGCCCCATCACGCTAACACCGGCCAGGGGACAGTGATCCTCGCTACGGGTGGAAAGGGCGATGAGAATGCCACACCCCTCATCAACCTCAACCAGAGTTCCTGTGTCAAAGGAATCACGGTGTTATATCCAGACCAGGATCCGTCGAACATCCAGCCCTATCCCTGGACCATCCAAGGGCGTGGAATGCACTGTAGCGTGATTGATGTCACCCTGGTGAATCCTTATAAGGGCATTGATTTCGGAACTCACCCCAACGAGCTCCACTTCATCAGCAATGTCTTTGGTTCTCCCTTACGCATTGGTATTTTTGTAGACAAGACCACCGATATTGGGAGAATCGAAAACGTCCACTTCAATCCTCATGCCTGGGCACGCTGCCCCTATTCGCCGGTCGCTTTCGAGGGAAGTGGTGGGTGGAAATCCTTGTGTGACTACCTGGAACAGAATTTGGAGGGATTCCTGATCGGGCAGACCGACTGGGAGTATATGAACAACTGCTTTGTGATCTTCCCCAAGATTGGTCTTCATTTCATCCAGACTGAGAGAGGCACTCCCAATGTAGTGCTGACTCAATGCGGTTCGGATATCGGCCCAGTTGCGGTCCAGGTGGATGGGTGCCAATACCATGCCGGGCTGGCATTCAACAATTGCCAGTTCATGTCCTGCATCAAAACCGGACCTGACAACCATGGAACAGTGAAATTTTCAAACTGTGGTTTCTGGCCCATCCAGAAGACCGGCAGCCAGGCTATCCTTGAGGGGCAGGGAACCGTGATCTTCTCCACCTGTCACTTCTCCGGTTGGGCGCTGGATGGCAGCCAGGCACCTTGCATGGATATCCGCGATGGTGCTGCGTTGATTCAGGCTTGCGAGTTCATGGAGGAAGGCAAAACTCAAATCCGTGTCGGCCCCCAGGCTGATGGAGTATCGATTGGAACCTGCCGCTTCCGGGGCGGGGAGAAGATCGAGGTGGCGGAGGAAGCCAAGGACCGGGTAGAGAAGACGGGGAATCTGGGAATGTAAAAAATTGTAGTATTAAGCTGCGATGCTCACCATACCCGCCTCGGAACGTGGCACGGGGAGAGGAAGCCCTTCTGCCCGGAGCCCCTCCAAGTGAAACTCAAGAGCCTCCTTGTACTGACGTGCCGCGTCATCCCGGCTTTGTCCCGTGGCGATACATCCAGGAACATCGGGTGAATAGGCCCCCCAACTCTGTTCACCTTTCTCTAGAATTACCAAATAGTTCATCATCATATCTGCTCCCATCCCGCTTGTTTCTTGATACAACTGAGTGTCCCTGGCGGGACTTCATCGTTCATGTGACCTGAGATCGTGACAAGGCCAACCTTCGATGTGTGTTTGTACTGGCGGTGGCTTCCTTTGCATCGAGCAAGGAACCATCCCTCCTCTTCGAGCCGTCTGATTACCTCGCGAACTTTCACGTCCTCCCCATCCCAGGCTGAAAGTCCGGATTCCTGAAATCAAGGTCTCCTGTGTTGATCGTAAAGCACATTCCGCGCACACGGGAGAGAACCGGGTAGGTGACCTGCTCCTCGAGTTTGCGCAGCCCCAGGTTGGAGGTCACGATCACACACTGATTGTTGGCGTAACGCTGATCGATCAAGGCGTATGTTCGTTCCTGGATGAAGTCGGTAAGTCTTCCCGCGCCGAGGTCATCGAGCACCAGGACATCGGCTTCCGCGATTCTTTCCAGCTGCTCCTCATCATCCCGGGCTAAAGTCCCCGCCGCCTGTTTCCTGAAGTGCTCCATCAGGGTGACCATATTGTAGAAAATGCCTGTGTGACCTGCCTCGATGAGATCTTTTAACGCTCCGATAGCAAGGTGGGTTTTCCCGGTTCCCGGTGCTCCATAAAGAAACAAACCAGGGCAATCCGAGGATGTCTCAAACTCCTGCACGAAACGCCGGACCTGACGGAGCGCCAGGCGCCGTGAATCCACATCCACCTTGAAAGAGTCAAGATCCTTGTGCTTGTAGCGTTGGGGGATACCAGCCCTTTCCAGGCGCCGTTTTAACTGACGCTTCTTCAGGCATGAACAAATCTGGACATCCTGAGGTGTGATGATGTACCCATAGCCATCACAGAAAGGACACTCCCCCTCGTCATCCTTCCTGCTTTGAGTCTTCCTCTGAAGAGATTGAATATCCCTCAGGAAGCTCAAGACCTCCGGGTCGTCCCCAACCTTTCTGAACTCGGTCATGCTTTTGAAGCCTCTTCAGGTACTTCCTGATCCACGCAAGAGTAGTCACCCCCTCTTTGGCGGCTGCCTCGAACCCCTCTTGCAGGTGGGTGAAAGAGTAGGTCTCGGCCAGTTCGGCCAGATCCTCCACAATCCTCCCGGACAGTTTAAGCCCACAGGTGGCCTCG
>CAZORO010000120.1:0-11797 GCA_964581845.1 uncultured bacterium | reverse complement strand
CTGAATGGGGCGCCCACCCTCTATGTGGATGGCAAACCTTTTTATACCACCATGATCATGGCTCCCTGGCATCTTTATGAATCCACCGGACAGGGGCAGGTCAAACTGCGCGCCGAGGCCGAGGCGGGATATGAACTCCACAGTACCTGTGATGAACTGTCGCTCAAGGATTTTGAGAAGATGTGGACCGGCCCTGGGCAATACAACTATGAGTTGGTCGATGCCAAACTACATGCCATCCAGCAATACCACCCCAAGGCTTTCATCTTCTTCAAACTCTATGTCCAGGCCCCCAGTTGGTGGGTGCAGTCTCATCCGGAGGAGTGGGTTCACTATGCCTCCGGTTACGAGCCTGACCGTTCTCAGGGAGTGACTGTCAACAATGGCGCCAAGGAATCCACCTTCATCTCGTATGCCTCGAAGCCCTGGCGGGAGGATGCCAGGAAGATGTTGGTGGACTTTATCCATCACCTTGAGACCGCTCCCGGTGGGGATCGTGTGATCGGCATCAATATCTTGAATGGCCACTGCCAGGAGTGGCACTACTGGGGCACCATCTTCGGATTGATGCCGGATACCGGACCAGCCATGACCCGCCACTTCCGTGAATGGCTGAAAGAGAAGTACCAAAATGACAAGGTGCTGCAGGAGGCTTGGAAGAATCCAGAGGTCACCTTCGCGAATGCACAGGTTCCAGGCATGGAGCTAAGAAGACAATCGAAAGGCATCTTTTTCCGTGATCCGCTCGAAGAGGCCCCCGTTATCGATTATCAACGCTGTCAGCATGAGCTCACCGCTGATGTGCTGGTGGATTTCTGCCGGGTGGTCAAAGAAACCTCGAATAACCGTCTGCTGGCGGGCGCCTATTATGGTTACCTCTTCCATTGCCCTTGGTATCCCGAGGGTTTATCACTGGGGATCCACCGTGCACTGGAGTCTCCCTATGTTGATTTCCTGGCCTCCCCCTCCAACTACAACGACTGGCTGGCGAGAGGACTCGGCGGTGATTCCATGGTGCGTGGCCTGCCAGAAACAGTTCAGGCCTATGGGAAGCTTTATATCAGTGAATCCGATGAGGGCACCTACAGTACAGACATCAAATACCGGGCTTGCGAACAGTTTGAAAATTGGCCGGAATCCATTGCCAACACACGCAAGATCTTTGGACAGGTCCTGGCCCGCAATACTGGCAACTGGTGGTGGGACTGGGAGGACAGTTATGGCCTGTATGTTCATCCCGAAAACATTCAGGCTCTCAAGGAGTTGAAACAGATCGGTGATCATTCTCTTCAGGGGGACCGTCACTCCGCCGCCGAGGTGGCCTTGGTTTACAGTCTCGATACGCTCTACTACACCTCAAGCTCAAATGGGATGGCGAATTGGGAGTTCATCGATATCCCCACCCATGTCCTGGCACGCAGTGGTATTCCTTTCGATATCATCACCGATCGTGAACTGGGAAAGGCCTCACTGTCTGACTACAAACTGCTCATCTTTCCACAGCTCTTTTATGCCGGCTCAGCCACCAGAGAGAGTATCCAGGATACTCTCAAGAAGACCCATGCCACTGCCTTGTGGGTGTATGCGCCGGGATATGTCACCCCCGAGGGATTGTCGCTTATGGCCATGCGGGACTTGACCGGGTTCACCTTTGCCAAAGAGGACAAGGAGGCGGCGCAACTGGTTGAGTTGGTTCCCTCCACACATCCCATCCTCCAGCCCTTCAATCCCACCGGCTCCATCATGGGGATCGAAATCGGCAAGGGAACCGATAACAAGATCGGCATTTGCCAGAAGCCTGAGGACTTCCGGATCGGTGGGCGTAATTCAGCCGCTGGCCCGGCCTTCTGGGTCGAGGATCCGGAGTGCACTATTCTTGGTAACCTCGCGGGGACCTCCCATGCCGGTTTGGCAATCAAGAAAATGCCGGAGTGGATCTCCATCTACTGTTCAGCGATCCCTACGTCAACCCTGCTCATCCGCCGTATTGCCGGGCAGGCGGGTGTCCACATTTACAATGCCACCGATGATGTCTTCATGGCCAACCGTCAGTTTATTTGTATCACCACCCGCGACGGATCAGGTAAACGGAAGATTCGTTTGCCTGGACGATACGATGTCCGGGAAATTTTCAGCAATGAGACAGTCGGCAAGGATACAGACCATTTCGAGTTTCTGTTGCAGCCAAGGTCGACGGTGTATTTCGAGCTAACGGCTCCGGTGAAATAATGGCGGTAGCGGCATTACAGAAGGAGTAGCGAATTCATTCACCGTTTGAGGAGACAGTGAGATCATTCGCGTGGGTGAAATGAGTCGGTTGAATGGCTCCTCCGATGGACCGGGGGGAATTCGTCTCGCCACTCTATAGGTTAAAACGAAGGCAGAGGTGGTACCACTATGGCCATTATAAGAGTTTTCCCCAAGTCACGGCTGGGTTGGCTCAGGCTGGTGATGTTGCTCATACTCTTTCTGGTTCCTCTGATCTGGGTCTATTGCCGTTTTGTCTATATGCCGGGATTTTCCTACCGGGGAACCCTGCCCCCATTGGATGAGAAGACACTGCAGACAAAGCAACGTCTGGAGACTCATGTCTGGTTTCTCTCGGCGGAGATTGGTCCAAGAAACATCGCCCATGCTGGTACCCTGGATAGGACTTTCAATTATGTGGCCGGGGTCTCTCGTGAAGTTGGGTATGCCACCACCGAGCAGGTCTTCGATGTCGGGCACAACACGGTGAAGAACCTGGAGGTCGAGGTTCCCGGCAACACACACAAGGACGAGATCATTGTGGTGGGAGCCCATTACGACACCCAGGCGAATGCGCCGGGAGCTGATGACAATGCCTCCGGTGTGGCGGGTGTCCTGGGAATCGCGCGTCTGCTCAGCGGAAAGGTCTTCGCACGCACCATTCGGTTTTTGGCCTTTGTGAATGAGGAGCCACCCTATTTCCAAGGCCAAGGCATGGGCAGCCTGGTGTATGCCAAAAGGTGCCGTGAACGGCAGGAAAACATTACAGGAGCGGTGATTCTGGAGATGATTGGATACTATTCCGATGCAAAGGGCAGCCAGCAGTATCCGCGCCCCTTCAATCTGGTCTTCCCCAGCCGGGGGAATTTCATTGGCTTTGTGGGCAATGCTTCCTCGGCTTCTTTCCTGCGCCAGTGTGTCGGCGCTTTCCGTCAATGCGCGAGTTTTCCCTCCGAGGGAGCCATCTGCCCCGACCGTCTCCCCGATGCCGGTTTCTCGGATCATTGGTCCTTCTGGCAGCAGAGTTACCCTGGGATCATGGTGACCGATACGGCCTATTACCGGAACACCTATTATCACACCCCGGAGGACACCGCCGACAAACTCGATTTCGAGAGCATGGCGCGGGTGGTGCATGGGCTGGCGGGGATGGTGGAAGAATTGGCGGAGAATGTGGGAGAGTGATAGTTGTTCAAGATTGGATCCGTGGTTTTTCTGGTGATCAGAGCATCCCTGTTGCCAAAGGAGAATAAAAACATGCTGCGTCGAGTTGAATTCTGGTTTGTGAGAATCGTTCCGATGATGAGTCTCTTGTTGTTCCAAGCTCTATCGTATTCCGCCACTTTGTATGTCTCTCCCCTTGGAGATGATTCGGATGGCTCCTCCTGGACCAAGGCCTATAAGACAATCCAAAAGGCCTTTGACCATGTTTCCGATGACAAGGGTGGACACCATATTCTGATTCGTCCTGGCACCTACATGGAGAACAATCTGAACCCCAGCCAGAAAGGGGCGCAGGGAGCCTACAACTTCCTCGAGGCTGATTTCGATGGCAGCCAAGGCTCCGGCGCGGTTGGATACGCGGTGATTGATTCGAGCGACCCCTCCAAAGGACTCAAGAGTGTCGACTGGTATGGGGTTATCAAGGCCGATCCCAACTTCTCCGCGATCAACTGGGATCGTTGGCACCTGCGTCATATCTACATGACCGGCGGGGATGGTGGTTTATTTTGGGACTTCCCGCCCAAGATCGAGCCTTTCTCCATCATCGTGGAGGACAGCATGGGAATCGGACGCGCTTTCGGGGGTGGCGCGGCGCATTTCTCGGCACGTCCCGAGGAGCCGGTGATCTTCCGGCGCTGCAAGCTGTGGTGCCTGGACTGGTGGGGTGATGCCGCCGGGGCTTATGTCCGTGGCGAAAACTCTGAGCTTCCCGCCACGCCCGACGTGACCTTCGAGGACTGTACAATGGTCGGCCCCGATAATGCCTTCCAGGCGGGTAATCCCGGCTATGAGGGTTACACAAGGGTGAAATTCAAGGGCTGTCAACTGATCTCGCTCAATTTCTCTCAACCGCGCGGCACCCCCAGCTCCGGAATCATCTACAGCACCATCGATGGCAAGTTGCTCCATGTCGACCTGGAGGATTGCACCCTGACGGGTTACAAGGTCTTCGGCGCGGGAACAGGAGAGATCGGCTACACCACCAAGGGCGATGTGAAAGCCTATGTCCAGTATGAACAAGAGGTGCCCGCCGGGATGCACCGTCTCGGTCAATGGCCCACCGAAGTGTTCGCCAACATTCTCCCCCCTCCGCCACCAACTCCACCCTCGAAACTGGTCATCCAGGACTCACCCCTCAACAACCTTTGTGAAAGCGCCCCGGTGGTCTGGCAGGATCGTCTCTGCTTGATGGAATGTGTCCGCCCGGGTACAGGTGGCGAACTCAAGGATTACTACATCAAGATCAGCGATACCCAGACCGGCCAGGAGCTGGGACGTTGCGCCGAGGGTTATGGCTTGGCCTGCGCCATTGTGCATCAGGGAGCCTTCCATGTTTTCGCCTCACGGTTCGATCAACCCAGCGGAAGTTGGAATGATGTCACCCTCTTCAAATCCACCGATCTCAAGAATTGGGAGAAAACCTTGGTGCTGGAGCAGGAGAAAGAACACCTCTTCAACTCCTCGGTCTGCGCGGGCGAGAAGGGCTTTGTGATGGCTTATGAGAGCGATGACCCCAACTATCCCGCCTTTACCACCAAGTTCGCCCGTTCGGAGGACCTTGTACACTGGACCAAGGAGTCCGAAGCCATCTTCGGCACCGACCGCTATACCGCCTGCCCGTGTATCCGCTTCGCGAATGGCTTCTACTACATGATGTACCTGGAGCACCGGAAACCGCGTTGGTTCTTCGAGACTTATTTGGCGCGTTCCAAGGACCTTAAGGAGTGGACCCTTAGCCCGCGTAACCCAGTCTTGACCCCCGGCAAGGATGAAGGCATCAATGCCTCCGATCCGGATATCATCGAATTCCAGGGCAAGACTTATCTCTATTACAGCGGGGGAGACCAACTGACCTGGGCCAGGGGGAAAGAAGCCGTTTACCAGGGGCCGATGACGGAGTTTTTCGAGGGATATTTCGCACCGTAAGACCTCACCCCTAAATCCCCTCTCCCACAGGGAGATGGGACTTTCAACTCCCCCTTCGCCCTGCGGGAGAAGGGGGGGATGAGGTTGGGTGCACTTCACTCCCATTCCCGAGCGGGTCTGTTTCCTGAGGCTGGCTTCCCGCCCGATGTGCCATGAGGTCTCCTCCGTCTTGGAGAAGATGCCTTCTTCCGCGTAGTGCTCTCCGGCGGTTCCGAAGGGGGCGCATGGAGCGTCTCCTGGTAATACTCATCCAACAGCATGGCGATAATGGCCAGCTCGTCATCGCTCTCGCCCAGGCTCTTGGCCAAAGGGATGAAACGCTGCATGCGTTCATTCTGAATCCGGTCGCGCCCACGTAGTTTGGCCTCAAGTAATGCTGTAACCCGTTCCTCGACCAGCTCGCGCACATCCTCATCGGAGGGGGCGATCCGTACCTCCATGTCGATCCCATAACGCTTGGCCACACGCATCAACTCAACCTTCTCCATCACATCCGCCAATGTGATCGCCACCCCCGCCGCGCCCGCCCGTCCGGTACGTCCCACACGGTGAATGTAGGACTCCGGGTCCTCCGGGATGTCATACAGGAACACATGCGAGAGGTTAATAATATCCAGCCCGCGCGCCGCTACATCGGTGGCCACCAGGAAACGCAACCTTTTCTCGCGTAGCTTACCGAGTACCTTCTCGCGCGCCGATTGAGCCAGATCCGAGCTGATCTGATCGGCGTCATAGCCAAAACGCTGCAAGACTTGAGTCACATAGTTCACCTTCATTTTGGTGTTGCAGAAAATAATTCCCGAGGCGGGGTTCTCCATCTCGATGATGCGCACCAGGGCACGGTCTTTATCCATGGCCGGAACCACATAATAGATGTGACGGGTATCAGTGACATGAACCTTGGCCTCGCTCAGGCTCAGGAACTCCGGGTTGTGCATGAAGTGCCGTGCTAGACGTCTTACCCCTGGCGGATAGGTGGCGGAGAAAAGATGCACATCGCAGGAGTCCGGCAGATAGGAGCGGACCTGTTCCATGTCCGGGTAGAAACCCATCGACATCATCCGGTCGGCTTCATCCAGGATGAGTATCGAGAGACGGTCGATCTTGAGCGATCCCTTGAGCAGGTGGTCGAGGATACGTCCCGGAGTCCCCACCACCAGGTGCGCCCCCTCGCGGAATCCGGCCAGCTGCTCCCTGTAACCCACTCCGCCATACACGACCACTGTGTTGGTCCCGCTTCCGCCTCCCAGCAACTCCGCCTCGCGGGAGACCTGCAACGCAAGTTCACGGGTGGGCACCAGCACCAGCGCCTGGCAGTGGGGACGGCTGGGATCGATACGGGCCAGGATGGGCATCACAAAGGCCCCGGTCTTGCCGCTGCCGGTCTGCGATTGGACCATCACATCCCGCCGTGCCAGCAGGTAAGGGATAGCGCGCGCCTGAACTGGCATCAGGCTTCTCCAGCCCGCATTCCGCGCGGCATTCTGGAGCGCCTCTGGGAGATCCTCCAACTGGACCGGCTCCAGATGCGGCACTTCTTCCTGCTCTTCCTCGATCACCTCGGGTCTGTCTTCGGCCTCGCCGGTCATATCATCCCCCTCTTTTTCTTCCTGATTCCTGCCTGGAAAGGGCTTTGTGAGCTATCCGCGCCCCGCCATCGTCACATAATACAGGGACCAGCAGTAGACACAAACCTTGTGGGAGCGATTTCTTGGAGGACCAGCGGCTGGCGCGGA
Organism: uncultured bacterium; assembly: GCA_964581845.1. Taxonomy (GTDB): domain Bacteria; phylum Hinthialibacterota; class Hinthialibacteria; order OLB16; family OLB16; genus OLB16. The sequence continues at coordinate 4,664 of CAZORO010000120.1, read as the reverse complement.
TGGCAGCGGAGGGGGATCAACAGGCCTTTGGAATCCTCTTTGAAAGGTACCGCAAGTTTGTCTATTCGCTGTCCTACCGGGTGGTGCTTCACCGCGAGGACGCGCTGGACATCAGCCAGACGGTCTGGATGAAGGTTTCCACACGCATCGGGCAGTTCGATGGACATGGAACCTTCCGGTCCTGGCTGGCTACGGCCACAACACGGCAAGCGCTTGATCAGCTACGGGGAGCCAACAGACGCGAGTCCGCTACTGATCCTGAGGTATTGGAGGACCTGTGCGAGGAAAACGGCGAATGGGAACGCCCAACATCCAGCGCGGCCCTGGAACAAGCCGAGGAGCGCGGACGTGTGGAGCAGGCCATGACCGCCCTTTCGCCTCAGCAACGCGCCATCCTCGCACTCCAGCTGGTCGAGGACCTCGGCCCGAAAGAGATCGCCGAACGCCTGGGGTTGCCGGACAAACAGGTCCGCGTCCAGCTCCACCGGGCGATTGTGAAATTGAGGGAGATGTTGGGGTAGGGTGGGGCTTGCCCCACCAAGGCTTCGTCAACAGCTGGCCCCGGAGTTGTACTCCCGCATGGAAGAACCCGGTCGTGGCACATGGCGAAGTACAACTTCGCCAGAAGGGAACCGCCCACGAGTACAACTCGTGGGCGAGCTGATGGGTTGCTCAGGAGGAATCATGAAACCAGATCCAGAATGCATCGTCTCGTATCTCGCCGGGGAGCTCTCTCCTGATGAAGCCGAAGCCTTCGAGTACGAGATGGAGACCGATGAGAATCTCCGTAAAGAGGTGGATTCCCTGCGCGGGATCCTGGGGGAGGTGCGTGAGTGGATGCTCTCTGACGCACCGGGGAGCGACCTCATCCCCCCAACCCCCTTCTCATACGACCTCATCCCCCCAACCCCCTTCTCCCGCAGGGAGAAGGGGGAGCAAGAAGTCCCCTCTCCCTGCGGGAGAGGGGATTTAGGGGTGAGGTGGATTAAGAGAGGGGATTTAGGGGTGAGGTGGGGCGAATGGGGGGTGAGGTGGGGAGGGTGGCGTTATGCCCTCCAAGCCTTGGCCGCCTGCCTAGTCTTTTTCCTGGGCTATATCCTTGGAGTTGTAACCACTGTACCGCCTCTCAGCGAGGACCTGGCTCCTCCGCTTCAACTGGTTGCACGTCCGCCTCAGGCCACACCCGTTCCGGAGGTGGTCTCTGCTGTGATGGATGAACCCACCCCCGCTCCGCCGAAAGCGGTACCGGCACTCCAACCGGTACGCACCCAGGCGGTGGATGAGGGGGGACGTTTGGTGATTGAAACCACACTCGCTGGCTCGACCTCACGAGCGGTCTGGGTGGTGGATGGAAACTTCCGGCTCGAACAGCCGGGGACGTAAGAGGTTAAGATGATGAGTCATTATAGTAACTATTTCTGCATTATTTTGTTGGCGTTGTTCATACCCTCCAACTCCCCTGCGGGAAATGATCCAGAGATTATTATAGGGCGGTGCTGTCCGGAACTAGTCAGAATTCACCCAAATGAGACAGTCATGTGCCGTACAGTTCGAGTAACGTGGGTCGCGGAAGGTGGAATCGATACAAGGAAGGTTGATTGGGGGTACTTGCGTCTTGATGCTGCGAGAGAAGAGGTTTCTGACCAAACAGTTCCTTTGGTCCGTCGCCAATCCTTCAGTAGTGATCTGTATTTGGATGAGGTGGTATTTCATATTGAGGACATTAGATCACCCCAAGATAAAGGACCTGAGGTTGCGATCAACTATAGTTATCAACCACGCTTACAGCAATTCGGCCCTGAACCCAAGAAAGATGTGGGCATCGTGGTTTCGGCTATTGAACCAGTTACATTGAATGAATGGAAACTCGAAGTATACGCAATACCCGGCGATTCCAGTCAGTCTCTCCTCACAGCAATGGACACAATTAACAAGATCACAAAAGCCATTCCACTCATCCGTGGAACCGAAGAGAAGATTGGAAGATTTCACCTGAAAATTCATACCATTTGCCAAGAGACACACTTTACTGAGCTCTTCATTAACGCAGATCCCGACCTCACCATCCAGGGCAGCGACACCTATGTCCCTGATGGCGGCATTACAATCAACGACGGTGAAACACTGGGGGCCTTCCTGGATCGGATGAGTAAGCAATACGGCTTCGAGGTCGAATGGGTGGAGTATCCGTGGCATCCGGAGTCGGTGGAGTACATGAAGAATCTGTCGCATCCAGGATCCAATCCATATGACGAGGGGAATGCTGTTCTTTCCTATCAGATTACCACTCTGACAAATACCGATAAGTGGCAGTGGCCGGATGGCACGGCAAGAGGATCGAGTCTCTTCTCCTTGTCTTGGCCTGACTCAAAACATCTACGTGTGGAAACTGTTGGTTACGACAAAATCCTTGCCGAAGCGGAAGAGAAGCAGCGTCGCGAAGCCGAAGTTGCCAAGGCCAAGGAGGAATGGGAACGCGACTACAAGTTGGAGACAAATGTCTATCCCGTCCGGAAAATCACTCCGGTTACAGCAAAAGCATTAATCGATCCTGACCTTCAAGCTTTTCACCTGTTACAAGTCCGTCCTTTCATCTGGCCGGTAAAGGTAACCGATGATACTCAGAAAGATCTTCCGACCAAGGAGAAAAGAGTCGAGACGGTCGTCGCCGACGACAAAGCAAATGCTGTCATCGTCACCGCCATTCCCGCCACCCACAAGAAGATCGAGGAGCTCCTCGCCAGGATGGAGGGCATGATTACGGAAGGCTCCGCGAAAGGTCCGGTCAAGCAGTACCGTCTGGAGGTGATCCTGCTGCGGGGAACTCAACAAATACCCGCACCACCGCCAGCGGCTGCCACACCATCCGCTGCCACTGCTACTCAGCTGATCGCACTCAAGGAACTGGGCATCAGCAAGCAGGATCTCGAGCTTTTCGGCCCCAATACCAGCGCGGAGCTTTTGGGTAAGGGAGCGGTCACCCTGATCGGCCAGCCCGGAGAGGAGGGCAAGTCCCTGGTTGCGCTGACCCCGGGCTATACCTGTGAGATCCAATACATGGATACCCGCGAACCCTACCTGATCGTCAAGGGGACGCTGTTGGGCAGCTCGGCGGTGGAACGTGCCGAGAAACTCGTGAACGCGGGCCGGTTACCACAGCAGGCGATCGAGGAAGCCTCGAAAGAGCCCGGCAAGACTCTGCTTCAAAACACCCTCTACCTCGAAGCGGGTAAACCCAGCCTGCTCGGTCTGACCAACCTACGCGAGGCGCTGATCCTGCTGGTGAAGTGGCGGGAGGAGTAGGGTGGGGGCAAAAAACTCCCTCCCCCCTTGCGGGGGAGGGTTGGGGTGGGGGGTTGTTGAAACCATTGTCACTTTCATTCAATCTTGACGCCAAACTTGATATTTTCTACATTTCCGTGTTCCTATCTCAGAGAGAATACGGAATATGACCCAAACCGAGACGAGTCAGCCTGATCAACCCATTGTCCTCGAAGTTCAGGACCTGGTGGTCGATTACGGACGCGGCGCCAAGAAAACCCGCGCGGTCAATGGCATGTCCTTCTCCATTCGCGCGGGGGAGTGTGTCGGTTTTGTCGGTCCGAATGGCGCGGGGAAATCGACCACCATCAAGGCCATCCTGGGCTTTCTCTTTCCGGCTTCCGGCAGGGTGACTGTGTTTGGGGAGAAAGCGGGGACAGTGGCCTCGCGGGAGCGGACTGGATACCTGCCCGAGGTGGCGCTTTATTACCCCTTCATGAAGGCCCGCGAGTTGCTCGAATTGTATGGCGGCCTACACCGCATGAGCCGTGAGGAACTCGCCGCCCGCATCCCCACGCTCCTGGAGGAAGTCGGGTTGGGCGGACGCGGCGAGGTGCTGCTGCGCAATTTCTCCAAGGGAATGCAACAACGTCTCGGCATTGCGCAGGCCATCATCTCGGATCCTGAACTATTGGTTTTCGATGAACTTTCCTCCGGCCTCGATCCCATTGGACGTTATGATCTGCGCCAGGTCCTCCTCAAGCTCAAGGAGCGTGGACGCACCATCTTTTTCTCCTCGCATGAACTCACCGAAGTCGAGGACCTTTGCGACCGGGTGCTGATTGTCCACAAGGGGCGTTGCATCCAGGAGAAGCGTGTCGAGGATCTGATGCATCCGCTCAACCGTTTCACCATTGTTTTCACCATGAACCACGATGGACAAGCGCGGGAGATCACGCAGGGATACTCATTATCCGCCGAGGGAGAAGGACGTTATCGTTGCGAGATCAGCGGCGCGGAGGAGTATGCTGAGGTACTCCAAAGGCTCTCCAACTCCGGCGCTACCATCCTTGAAGCCCGTGCCGAACAGGTGTCGTTGGAGAAGTACTTCATGGATTTGATAAGGGCATCGTAGGGTGGGGCTTGCCCCACCGTGTGATACGGATGAAATGGTGGGGCTTGCCCCACCGTGTGATACGGAAAGAGCGGTGGGGCAAGCCCCACCCTACAAAATGAGACCGATCTATCTGATAGCCAAGAGTGTCCTCATCGAGGCAATTCGCCGCAAGGAGATCTATGTGATTGTCCTCGTGGCGATCTGCGTCATTTTGGCGACCGGGACTGTCCGCTTTTTCGGCTACCAGACCATGAGCAAGTTTTACCGGGAGGTTTCGCTGCGGATC
>CAZORO010000119.1:0-11880 GCA_964581845.1 uncultured bacterium | reverse complement strand
TCACCCCCCCACCCCAACCCTCCCCCGCAAGGGGGGAGGGGAATTACGCTCCCACCCCCCTTGCGGGGGAGGGTTGGGGTGGGGGATAAGGTTGACACATCCAAGCGGAGATATGTGCATTGTCTGAGCTAAGAAAAGATCCCATTACTGGCCGTTGGGTCATCATCGCCACCGAGCGCAAGAAGCGCCCCAAGGAATTTCACATCCTGCGTGGTGAATCGCATCCAGGACAATGTCCTTTCTGTTATGGCAACGAGTCACAAACACCCCAGGAAGTCCTCGCGTTCCGTCCCGCCACCTCGAAACCCCATGCTCCGGATTGGTGGGTCCGGGTAGTGCCGAACAAGTACCCAGCCCTTGCTCACGAGGAGGATATACAAAGGCGCGCGGATGGGATGTATGACCTGATCAATGGGGCCGGGGCACATGAGGTGATCATTGAGACGCCTGAACATCATGTCTCACTGGCCGCACTCCCCCAGGATCATCTACGTGAGGTGCTCTGGGCTTACCGTCTCCGCATGGAAGAGCATTCTCGTGACCCGCGCATTGGCTATGTTCTCATTTTCAAGAATCATGGCGCGGCGGCGGGAGCCTCTCTCGAACATCCACATACCCAGCTCATCGCAACCCCAGTGGTTCCGATCCGGGTGCGCGAGGAGATGAGGGGTGCGGAGGCTTATTATGATTACAAAGACCGTTGTGTTTTTTGCGACATGATCGGATATGAGGAAAGGAATCCTTTGCGTTTGGTGGAGCAAAGCGATTGCTTTGTGGCCATCAATCCTTATGCTTCCCGGCTTCCCTTCGAGACCTGGATCCTTCCACGGCGTCACCTCTCGCATTTTGAGAAGCTGCGGATTGATGAGATGGAGGACCTGGCCTTCCTGATGCACCGGGTCATGGGTAGGATCTGGAATGCGCTCGACGATCCGCCATATAACTTTATGCTTCATGTGGCACCACCCCGAAGCGGGGATTCGCTTTATTATCACTGGCACTTTGAAATCATCCCGACGTTGACCACGGTAGCGGGATTTGAATGGGGAAGCGGTTTTTACATCAATCCGACCCCCCCCGAGGAGGCTTGCCAATACCTGCGCGCGGCGGAATGGAAGGTTCCCAATGAAATTCCACACCAAGCACTACAGATGGCTGGTAACTAATTCATGTTCGACAAAGTATTGATCGCCAACCGGGGTGAGATCGCCCTGAGAGTTATTCGAGCCTGCCATGAGCTCGGTATCCGAACCGTCGCTGTCTACTCGGAGGCGGATCGCGAGTGTTTGCATGTGCGTTTCGCGGATGAACATATCTGCATTGGACCGCCGCCAGCTACGGAGAGTTATCTCGCGGTACCGAGAATCATCGCTGCTGCCGAGATCACCGACGCCGAGGCTATTCATCCTGGGTATGGGTTCCTGGCAGAGAACGCCAACTTCGCGGAGGTCTGTGAGTCCTGCAACATTCGTTTCATCGGCCCGGATCCCGTCACCATCTCCAGGATGGGAGACAAACTCTCGGCGAGAGCCCTTGCCAAAAGCGCGGGAGTTCCAGTGCTACCGGGTGGTGAGGGACCAGTTCATTCCCTGGATGAGGCCAAGGAAGCGGCAAAGCTTATTGGTTATCCCATCATTCTTAAGGCTTCCGGCGGTGGGGGTGGGCGTGGAATGCGCATCGCTCACAACGAGCCGACCCTGGCCAATGCTTTTATGACCGCGCAAAACGAGGCACGTGCCGCTTTCAAGTCTAGCGATGTGTATGTCGAGAAGCTGGTCGAGAGGGGACGCCATGTGGAGGTTCAGATTCTGGGCGACCAGAAAGGGAATATCATCCACTTGGGAGAGAGAGACTGCTCCTCTCAACGCCGCTACCAGAAGCTGGTGGAGGAATCCCCCGCCCCCGGTGTTCACCCTAAAATACGCGCTCGTTTGCATGATGCGGCGGTTAAGTTAGCACGCGCGGTACGGTACCAGAGCGCGGGAACCATCGAGTTTTTGCTCGCGCCCAACGGCGAGTTCTTTTTCCTGGAGATGAACACACGTGTCCAAGTGGAACACCCTGTGACGGAGTTGGTCACAGGGGTGGACATCGTAGCCGAACAAATCCGGGCGGCCTCGGGGGAGACCCTGCGTTACCGCCAGAAGGATATCAATCTTGTTGGACATGCTATCGAGTGCCGTATTAACGCGGAAGACCCGGCCAATGGGTTTGCCCCCTGTCCGGGGTTGTTGGAAACCTTCCACCAGCCGGGGGGATTGGGGATCCGGGTCGACACCCATGCCTATACTGATTACCAGATTCCTCCCAACTACGATTCCCTAATCGCCAAACTGATCGCTTATGCACCCACACGCGAAGAGGCCATCGCCCGCATGAAACGCGCTTTGGAGGAGTTTGTGATCGAGGGAGTAAAAACCACTATTCCCTTCCATCAACGTCTGATGAACCACCCCACCTTCAACGATGGACGTGTCCATACAGGCTATGTGGAAGAGATCCTTGCACAGTCTCAGGTGGCTGAGGCATAATCGGGTGATCCGGAGGACTGAAGATGAAAGGTTTTTTTGAGACTGAGCTCGGGAAGGTTTATATCGACCCCTCGATCATTACACGCTTATGCGTGCTCCCCGAACTGGGGCTGTCGGATGTGTTTGTCCTCCCCAATGGACCGGTTTCGAATGAACCGGTTGAGCTGGTGAACCGGAAAGGGGTCGACCGGTATATCCAGGTGGAGTTTAATCCGGATGGGTTAGTGATGATCGAGTCGCGGTTGATGGTGCGCTATGGTCCCTCGATCCGTTCCTCGGCGGCGCTTTTCCAGGAAAAGGTAATCCGCCGCGTGGAAGCTTCCAGTGGACTGAAAGTGGCCCGTGTGGATGTGAAGATCGATGGCATCTACCGTCCCCCGGCGCCCACGGCACTACCGGCACCAGTGGAGAGCCGCGCACTGCCTTATGAGGATGTCCGGGAGTCGAATTCTTGAATCTACGTGGTCCCTCAATCCCGTACCGCTTGATCGCGCATTCCGCGCTTTATTTCTCAGCCGGCGTGCTGGTTGTCCTTGCTTCCCTCATAATGGCGGCGCTGCTGGGCTGGGAAACGGGTAAAAAGGCATTAGTGGTGCTTATACCAACCACAGAAACCAATCTTATGATGTGGTGCACAGTCTTTTCATCCAGCTTGCTCATGTTTGTACTCGCGGGATTCTCTCTAGCACACCCCTGGATGCCAGAGAAACGTCCAGACTCGATCTTAATCCGTTCCGAAAGGGGGGAGGTAACCATCCCCCTGAGCGTTATCGAGGATTACCTTCAACGCGAAGCACTAAGGATTCCGGGCGTGAATCATCTCCGCCTGCGGACTGGTTGCCTCGATGGTTTCCTGGTTTTCCACACCGAAGCTTATGTGACCGACCAAGTCAGCATCCCAGGTATCATCGAAGAGCTCCAAAACTTCATGGAACATGAAAGCCGTGACGTGATCGGACTCAAGAAAGTTGGGCCAGTTCATGTCACCATCAAGCGGATCAGCAACGATACTCGTCCAGTGCCTCTTCCGATGCTGGCTCACCAAGCTGGCCTGGACACGGAACGGTGTAGCCAGTCAAGTCATTCCTGAACACACCCATGACACGAAAACGACGTAGGAAATCACCTCCAACCCCGGAAGGCCAAGTCCCACAACAGGCCCAACGGTACAAAAGCAGGGGTAGCGGCCAGTTAATCAAAGGAAAACAGGCCGCGCCAACGGGAAAGGCTTTATCTGGGGGAGGAAAAACTTCCTCGCAAAAACCCGGTCCGGCCAAACCTGGCCCAGCTCGACCCCTCCCACCCAAAGGGAAACAACCACCCCAAAAACGCCCTGAAACTCCGGAAGCGATGGCATTGCGGCTGATCCAATCTTTTCCACCAAAAGCCAGTGAGATTCCGGAATACCTGAAGACCTGCCGGGCCGTACAAAACGCAGTCATTACTGGGAAAATCTCAAAACCTGAGTCAAGGGAAATCTTCTACCTCATCGCCAGCTGTGTGGAAACTCTTGCTGAAGATCGTATCGACCGGCTCTTTGACAGCGGATACCGGGCAAGGTTGCGCGAGATGAGGACTGCGGCGGGGCTTCAGGAGAATGAGTTTTTCAAACCGGGAGACCCACGAATGTCCCCGGAATACAAGGAACTTCTCGAGGAATTTCGTAGCAAGAAACGGGAAATCCTCTCCAATCTATTCCGTGAGCAAGGACAGCAGGAAGCCGCGAGTCTAGTAATGGACAATTATGAGGAATACCGGCGCCGGCGAGATGAGGGTCGTAGATCCTTTATTTCTCATGATCCTCTGGATCCCTTTGTGGCCCAGGTCATCTCCGGGGGGATTGGCCATTCTGGGGAATCTGATTCAGAGCAGGAAATATAACCCATCAAGAGAAGGAAAAGGGTCAGGTTTCCATAAAGACCCACTCAAATATTTTTTTGGCGTAAAAGACCTTTCTATGTCCCGGAGTGAGTCATATTTGTCCCATAGCGTATCATTATATTCCCTACATCGGCTTTCAAGACCCCCAAAAAACGTTTACCCGTCCCAAAACGGAATTTCCAAGTCACTTTTCATATCATACTTTGTTGATTTAACTTGCGTGTACCAATTGAGTCAGTAACCCAATAAATTCGGTAGACCAAGCACAAGTATCCATGAATTGGAATGGAACTTGTATATCAAGAGGGTGGGACAAGGAGGTCCTGGCAGATGAGAGTACCTGAGACTGTATTGACACTCGCCACCTTTGAAGATCATTTATCGGCCCCGGAACACGGTCTCAGGGGCTCCATTGAGAGGATGTTGATACCTCTCAAAGAAGGAATCCTCCCCCGCATACTTAGCGCCTCCAGTGGATTCAGGTATCCAATCCAGGCGGTGCCAGTCTTCTCGTATACCTTACACCGGCTGGCGCCCGCTAGGACCCGAATCCGCTAAAAGTCCGCCCACAACACAACTCCACACCACTTCGGAACACGCAATCGTGTTCCTTTTTTTTTATATGGCCCAATTGGTGAAGAGGCTTGATTTCCTGAATAAAGAGCGGATCATTCCGGTCGAATAGAGAAAACAATAAGATAACAGAGCGAAGTCTGGGGTGCTCGCAGGGGAGGAGCCTGATCCTTTTCACCTTTCGGCGGCTTGCCGCCGAACTCGGCGAGGTGAGCTGGGTTAAGGCCCATCTCCCATGTGAGCACCCCCAGGCGAAAAGATGGTGTTGTCCTTTCACAGGCAGCTTGGAGGGTCTTCGTATTCTGGTAGAATCAAATGAGCGGGGGCACTGGGGAAACACCGGCGGAAGGCTGGGGAGCGGCCGCCGGTCAAACCGGAGTATAAAAACCGGGGTGGAGGATCGTTGTGCTGAGAACCGCTATATCACGTTTCATTGCTGTGAGTTCCTTACTGCTTGGAATTTTCAACCCAGGCTGGACACAGGACTTCACCCCTTTTTCTAACAAAGATGATGTAAGGCAGTATGTCCATCTTCCCAAAGGAAGCAATGTCAGTTTCCTGCGCCGTCCAAAGGGATACACATACACATATAACGCGCCCGCGAAGAATTTCGAGGAACCCATCCACATAGAATACAAGGCCAAGGATGGCACCAAACGTCCCGACATCCTGGTGTGGGCCGATGAAATTCAATGGCATGATGATGTAAAGAGCGGAACCGCCTCGGGAAGAATCGTGGTGGATGACCAAAGGGAATACCGGGTCGAAACCACTTATGTCGAATACAAACAGCTCACCCGTCAGCTTTACTGCCCACGTAAAACCAAGATCATCCAAAAAAACCCGGATGGATCCACCAGCCATATCACCGCGGAAAGTGTGTTGGTCGATTTCGATGAGAATGGAATACGCTCTGCCAAGTTTGACCGCATCATCGATATGGAAGGGCAAATCCCGCAAGATCAGGACAATCCCTTCAAACTGAACAAGGGAAACAGTAAATCTAAAAACAAGACCTCTTCATCCTCAACTACCAAGGATAGAACCAAGGATTCCGCTGACAGATTCGTCTCCATGCAGGAACACAAAGCCAAGAAGATGGAAGGGGTGGCGGAATAAGAGCGGAACCTGGAATCAACTTTCAGGCGGCATTGGCATATGGATATCTGACCCAGATGCCACACTTATCCACTTGGTCTTGACCATATCGTTCAAACCTGAACCAAAACGTCCAAACCTCATAAAATCTCCCGTCCTGTAGCCGAAAAGGATTGTGACATCAAGCAATAATCAAGGTCTTTGGAAAGCATCTAACTCTTTCATTATCAGCCTCTTAGAATACATGCTTGGGCCTTTATTGAGGACCATTTCGAATCTTGGCATCACCCCTGCTTTCCCTTTTTTCAGATTCCATGGAATACCCTGAAAACAGACGCAGATAAGGAGAGAAAAGACCATGTTAAAGCAAATACTGGGAGTAGGATTGCTCACCGCAGTATTGATCTTCCCCGCGGTCAGTTGGTCTCAACCAGGACCACCCCCAGGACATAGGGGAGGCAAGTTAATGGCAGGGCCCGGACCAGGACCTCATGGTCCAGGGATGGGTATTGGGCGTTGGTGGGAACATCCCGAAGTCCAGAAGAAGCTCGAACTCACACCCGAGCAAGTCGAGAAGATCGGTGCGCAGCGCCTCGAGACGGAGACCAAGATGATCGAGGTTGGGTCTAAAAAGAGAATCGCCCAACTTCACCTGCGGGACTTGGTGTCCAAGAAGGACTCCTCGGAAGAGGAGATCGCCAAGAGGATCGACGAGATAGGGGAATTGCAGAAAGAACAGATGAAGGCTGTGATTGGCCAAATCCGTAGCGTCCGTTCCATCTTGAATGAAGACCAGCAAAAGAAAGTGGAGGAATTCCTTAAAGTCCGGCGTGACCGTGCCAACCGTGGACCGCTCTTCAGAGGTGGTCCCCGAGCTTGGGATGAGAAACCATGGGATAAAGGCGGCAAGGGAGAAAAGGTAGAGAAAGGACCTGGCAAACCAGGAAAGCGTGGCAAGGATCGTGGTGAATGCGATGGCCCCCGCCCCTTACGGCGTGGCTTTGGAATGGCCCTTGACGGGCCAGGTGATCTACCACCCTTTAATGCCCCGGGTATGCCAGATGCACTACTTCCAGGTGGACCGGTTGGACCACCTGAAACTCTCGAGACCCCAGAAGAAGCATTGGGAGAAGGACAAGAGCGCCCTCCATTCCCACCTGAAGGTGGACCAGAAATGGCGTGGAGAGAAGGTGACCTGGAATCGGGCCTTCTGTTGGATGACTTAGCCATCTTTGATGAACCCATCGAGGAGATGCTTGCCGACTTTGAGTAGATCCCAGGGTCACCCACCCTGTTTGGAAGGCCCCTTTCGCGGAAAAAGAGAAAGGGGTCTTCATTTTCTTGACGGGCTTTCTTCCCCCTTTTTTGTCCATCTCTACAGGCCCAGACCTTCTTTGCCGAAACTCTCAAGGGATTCTCTTCAGTCTTTGGGAGTACACTTAGGTAATGGCATCCACATACGAGGTAGAGCACCCAGTTGAACCCCCACGGCAGTATGGTCAGATTCTCACGTGGTTAGGGGATGCCTGTGCTCATGTGGGCGCGGTGTCGATTCTCTTGTGTCAATCTCTCCGCCGGGTGTTGCAACGTCCAATCCGGATCCATCAATGGATTCAACAGATGGAGCAGGTGGGGGTTCACTCCCTCGCGGTGGCTCTCCTGACTGCCAGCTTCACCGGAATGGTGATGGTATTACAAACAGGAGTTCAATTAAGCCGGTTCCAGTCTGAAACCATGACTCCGGGAATCGCGGGCATCGCTCTCCTGCGTGAGATCGCCCCGGTGCTGACCTCTCTGGCCATCGCCGCACGGATTGGCGCTGGGATCACCGCGGAAATCGGAACCATGAAGGTCACCGAACAAATTGACGCACTCGAATCCATGGGGACCGATCCCATCCACTATCTGGTGGTCCCTCGCTTGGTGGCTTGTATGCTCATGGTTCCAGCGTTGACCATTTTGGCGGACTTGGTTGGGATCTTGGGAGGGTGCTTGATTGGAGTCACCAAGCTGGGAATCTCCTACCAAGCCTATCTGGACCTTACTTTCGAATGGGTGAATTCCCAGGACTTTTACAGTGGATTCCTGAAGACCATTGTCTTCGGTGGAATCGTGGCCGTGATTGGATGCTATTTGGGCCTGCGCTCCAGTGGTGGAGCGGAGGGGGTAGGAACGGCCACCACCCGGTCGGTGGTGGCCTCCTTCATCCTGATCCTGATCTCGGATTACTTCCTGACTGAGATCCTCTTGAAGGTCCTGTAAGATGTGCGATGACACCACCTTCCCCACAGGTGTTCCTCCCCCGGTCCAAGAAAGCAAGGCACGCATCCGGCTGGTGGATGTGCACCTTGCCTTTGGGGTACAAAGGGTCTTGCGGGGAGTGAACCTGGAAGTGTTCGAGGGTGAAACCTTGGTCGTCGTGGGACGTAGCGGGGAGGGGAAATCGGTACTATTGAAGGTTATCGATGGAATCCTGAAACCGGACCAGGGAGAGGTCTGGATTGATGAGGAAAGGATCGACACCCTGCATGCCCGCATCCTGAATCAGGTCCGGAGCAAGATCGCCATGGTCTTCCAGGGAGCCGCGCTCTTCGACAGTATGACGGTGGAGGAAAATGTAGCCTTCCCCTACACCGGGAGGCGTGGCTTGAGATCCCGGGAGGTGCGTGACAAGGTGGTGGAGAACCTGCGGCGGGTACACTTGATCGATCCATCCGTTTTCATCAAGAAACCGGCCGAGCTCTCCGGCGGTATGAAGAAGCGTGTGGGAGTCGCCAGGGCGTTGTCCGTGGAACCCCAGATCATCCTTTGGGATGAACCCACCACGGGACTTGATCCGGTGACAGCCGATGCGATCAACGACTTGATCCTGGAAACACAGCAACACACAGGGGCCACCTCGGTGGTGGTCACCCACGATATGGCCAGCGCTTTCAAGGTGGGGAACCGGGTGGCGATGCTTCACCGTGGGACGGTGGTGTACACCGGGTCCGTTGAGGAAACCCGGGAGAGTGTGAACCCGATGGTAAGCCAGTTTGTTCAAGGAAGGTCACAAGGACCCTTAACCGAGGGAGTGCCCATTGGCTAAACGCAGGCCCGAAATCGTGGTGGGAATCTTTGTCCTCGTGGTTCTGGGGGTGGCGGCTTATATCGTCCTCGCCATCCAGGGGAATCCCTTCGAGGAAACTTTCCATCTGTCCTCCCTTTACAACCGTGTCAGTGGAGTGAAACAAGGAACCTCAGTCTCGCTGGCGGGTCATCAAGTCGGCCAGGTTGAGAAGGTCACTCCGCGTCCTGACCTCCATAAGGTCGAGGTGATCATGGCGATTTCCCAGGCCTATGAGGGAGCGATCCTGACCGATGCCACGGCGACGATTGTGCCGGTCGGTTTTCTCGGTGATGTAATGATCGAGCTGACCTATGGCAACCAGGGAGAGCCGGCCAAGGAGGGAGATGTCCTGCGGGGGGGTGAACCCCTTGACTGGCAATCCCTGCTGAAAGGAGCCGCCACGGAGTTCAGCGGCGCCATGCGATCCGTCAACACCGTGGTGGGTAACCAGCAGTTCCAGAGTGATCTCAGCAGAATCCTCGACAACCTCTCCCAGTTTACGGATACCCTCAATAGCCTGATCATCCCGGAGGATCGTGCCCAACTGGACAAGATACTGGTCTCCATGAGTGACATGGGGGAAAAGATCGGACAAGCGGCGGACAGCCTGCAGTTGCTGATCGAGGAGAACCGTGAGACTCTCACCACCTCCCTGGCCAACACCAAAACGATCACCGAACAGGTCAAAGGGGAGATTGCCCCTGATTTCAGCCAAGCCGCAAAGTCATTTGCCGAGCTCGGCGCGAAAATGACCGCCCTGACCGAGAAAATCGACCAGTTCGTTGCCGCCAACTCGGAGAACGCGGGCCAGGCTATCACTGGAATCAAGGAGTCCACGGCATCCCTGCGCGAGACACTGGACTCGGCCAAGGCATCCCTGGACCAGATCAAGCAGGGGCCGGGGACACTGCATGACCTCGTTTACAGCGAGGAGACAGGTCATCAGCTGAACTCTACCCTGCGAAGCGCCGCGCGGTTCTTCGACAGCTGGTCGGGGATCGGCTCCGGGCTTCAGCTTAAGGTCTCCGCCGAGGCAAAATGGTTCTTCGATGATCCTCTCGGGGACCACTCCCGGAATGACTTCAGGACTGTCATCACTCAGCCAGCGCCAGGCATGGAGTTTCAAGGCTACAACGAGGTTTGGAGTGATGGTGATGACAACCGCGCCGAGTGGGATGTAGCCGGACAAGTTTGGTTCGGTGACTATGGTGTTCTCGCGGGTGTCGATGACGCAGGCTACGATCCTGACCTCGATTTACTTTTCCTCGGAAAAGTTCCCAACTCCGGTGGACGTCTGGTAGCGGGATTCGGAATCCTGGAAGGTGAGGCCGGAGCCAGGCTTGAAGCTCACTTGATCCCAGACCTGCTTTATCTGAGACTCGATGGGGTGGGCTTCACTTCGGATGATAAGGAGCGGCTGGATCTTTCCCTGAGAGCACAAGTGTGGGAGAACCTCCACATCCTGGGTGGGTTTGAAAGTCTGGTTGGTTCACCAGAACGCCGTGCCTTCGCCGGCCTACGTTACGAGTTTGGCAAAAAATTTGGTCAGAAGAAGGCGGGAGATGAGAACGGTGGGGATGGTTTTGAGGAGTCCTATCAGTCTGAAGTGGAATCCAGCGGGTATGAGTCCACTCTGCATGGGAAGGATCCCTTCGCCGAGGATGAGGCCCTTTGGGAGATGGAAAAGAAAGGGGACTTAATACCCGCCGAGGAGGCACCCTCCATCAAACCGCCAACGGGTCTCTGAGAATTCCTTTTCCTTCCCTTTGGGATCCTCTCCGCGAAGACACTATTTAATTCACCTGGTTGCATGAACGAAAACGTACAAGCTCCCGGCGTTTGTACCAAATGGGACACCCTTTTATAAACCATATCTGCATTTCTTTCCAACCTGGCCAGCCGCGAATAGAAAAATCCCTCCCATTTCCTTCAAAAGGTGAATTAACACGGGAATGATCCACCATGCTGTAACCATTTCCACCATTGGCGCACATATTGCTCTAACGCATTTTTACATGACATGGGATGTTGATTTTGCCATCACGAACCACCCCGTACTGGCTCCACCGGGGAAAACAATCCATTTTCAGGAGGAGTCACAAGATGATCAGGGGTATTGTTTTCATTGCATTGAGCATGCTCTTGGTGTGCGGAATGGGAGCCGCCGCGCAAGATGCCAGCTCGCTCATTATCACCGAATTCCTAGCCAGCAACTCGGATATATTGGCCGATGGCAATGGCAGCTATTCCGATTGGATCGAAATTCACAATCCCGCCTCCACGGAGATCTCGATCGCGGGATGTTACCTTTCCGATGCCACCGATGATCTCACCAAATGGGTCTTCCCACCGGTCAGCGCAGCCATCATCGCGGCGAATGGATACTTGGTGATCTTCGCCTCGGACAATGGAGAGGCTACGGAGGCTTATGTGGATACACTCGGGTATGTCCACACCTCCTTTAAGCTATCGGCCGATGGGGAAAGTGTGATTCTGACTGCCTCCGATGGTGTCACGATTATCTCTTCTTATGTAGCTTACCCCGAACAGTTGAAGAATATCTCCTACGGACTGGCACCGGATGGAACTACAATCGGTTACTTCGCCATACCCACGCCTGGCAAGGCGAATGGAACCGCTGGCCTTGGCCAGGTGGCCGACACCAAATTCAGTGTTGGGCGTGGCTTC